>JANNHC010000422.1:0-8473 GCA_031404215.1 Acidobacteriota bacterium | reverse complement strand
GGTGCCTGGTGTTCAGACGTGTTCTCTTGCCATGCTGCGGGTTCTGGGGGCTCTGATTTTCTTGGCGACGTCGGCCGGCGAGGTCGAGAACGGGGACGAGTGGCTGGCGTCCCTCGATCGCTTCGGGATCGTGAGCGAGCGCGCCGTGCTCCTCGAGGGGGCGTCGCTTGCGCAGAATCTCGCGCTTCCGTTCACACTCGAGATCGATCCGGTCACGGCCGAGACGCTGGCGCGAGTCCACGCGCTCGCCGCGGAGTGCGGCATCGCGCCCGCATGGCTCGAGCAGCGCGCGGGGGATCTGCCGCCGGAGGTGAGGGCCCGCGTGCATGTTGCGCGGGCGATCGCGCTTGACCCGCGGCTGCTGCTGATGGAGCACCCCACCGCGACGCTCGCGGAAGCCGACCGCGGCGCATTTGGAACGATCGTCGCCCGCGTCTGCGAAGCCCGCGCCTTGACGATGATCGCGACGACTCTGGACAGCGTCTTCGCATCGGCCGCCGCCGACAGAACGCTGACGCTCCAGCCCGGCACCGGGCAGCTGGTCGCTGCCCGGCGCGCCTGGTGGCGTCGAGCCTGAAACGCAAAGAATCGAAACCTAGAACCGCAAGACCAAAAATCTACAATCTCCGAACATTCAGTGCCTCGCAATAACCCCGCACGCAACCCTCGGTCCCCCGCTGACACCGGACTTCGGCTCGCCCGTGATCCCCTGGTCGGGATTGGCGTGGATGATGATCGCGCTTCCGTCCGCGTCGAAGAGCGACAGCGGGCCGTCCGACAGCGTCACGCGCGAGGTCGAAGCCTTGACTGTGCCGCGCCCGCTCGCCGACACTTCCAGGTTCGGGATGTCGCCCATGTGGAACGGATGATTCGCGTCCGGATCCATGTTGCCGGCCGGCCCTGGATCGAAGTGGCCGCCCGCGGCGGCAAAGTCGGGTTCGCACTTGCCCACGGCGTGCAGATGCATGCCGTGCATGCCGGGCTTCAAGCCGGCAACCGTGACGGTGACCTCGACCATTTTGCCGGTGCCCATGCTGTGCTCGACGAAGTCCGCGGTGCCTGCGATACCCTCGCCTTTGATGACGGCATGCGCGCGCGCCTGGGCGCCGGCGGCCGGCTTGGCGGCCGCTGCTGGCGCGGGGACAGCCGGCGTCTGTGCGAGCGCCACGGCGCCCGTGATGGCCACCGCGAACGCCGTGATCGATAGTCTCGACAATTTCATATCACCAATCCTCCTCAACTCGCGATTGTAGATCGACGACTTCATGAACACGATACGTAAACTCGTTCTCTTCGATATCGACGGCACGCTCGTTCTCACCGGCGGCGCGGGCATCCGCGCCATGAACCGCGCGTGCGAGGACCTCGCCGGCCACGCGCAGGCGCTCGCTGGCATTCCCGTGGCGGGCCGCACTGACCAGATCATCCTCATGGATGTGCTGGCGCGCGCCGGACACACCCTGGATGACGGGCTGCTCGAACAGCTGCGCGATCGGTATATCGCCAACCTGCGGGAAGAAATCGATCGGCCCGGAAAGACCCAGTCCTTCGAATCGCTCGGCGCCCGCGGCGGCCTCAAGGCCGTGATGCCGGGCATCCGCGAACTGCTCGACTTTCTCGAGCGGCGCGACGACGTGTTTCTCGGACTCCTCACCGGGAACTTCGAGGCTGGTGCGCGTCTCAAGCTCGAGCACTTCGATCTGTGGCGGTACTTCCGCTGCGGCGCCTACGGAGACGATGCGGCCGATCGGAATGCGCTCGTGCCGTTCGCGCTCGAGCGCGCGCGGCGGTGCGGACTGCCGGACATCGATCCGGAACACATCATCGTCGTGGGCGACACGCCGCACGACGTGGCATGCGCGCGCGCCGTCGGAGCCACGCCCGTTGGCGTCGCCACGGGCGGATTCACCGTCGAGCAACTCCGCGAGAGCGGCGCGGAGATCGTGTTTCAGGATCTTGGAAACGCGGAGGAGTTCCTGAGGATGATCGACGAGTAGTCGTTCGACTCGCGAGTGACCGGCCTCCAGGGTGTCCCAAGTAGACCGGTCCGCCGTCGCACTGCGCGCTATGGCGGACAGCCTTCGCGTAGTTGCCGGATGCGCTCGTTTACCGAGCCGTAGCTCGCGTACATTTGCGCGAGCGAAGGCTGGCGGAAGCGCCTGGGAGTCGAACCCAGCCCGCCCGCGAAACGCGGGCAGCGACCGGTTTTGAAGACCGGGAGGGCCACCGGGCCCCGTTCACTTCCGTTCGGTGATTGTACCGCCATGGAGCGCGGCCGCCGCGAGTTGAGTGCTCGTCACCCGCAAAGAGTGCATGCGCGAGCGGCGCTGCCGTGGCTCTGAATTGTGAGGAGGGATCCCAGTCGGGCGGGGCCCTGACACCCCGCCGTCCGGGTTTCGCGGGAGGGCGTCAGCTTTCGATGAGCCGGACTTCGCCGGCGCGCGGTCCCTTGCCAGATTCTTCCTGAGTGAATTCGACAGCCTGACCTTCACGAAGCAGCTCGAACACCGCGCCACGCACCGAGCTGCGGTGGAAGAAGTGTTCGATCCCCGCTTCGTCGCGGATGAATCCGAAGCCCTTATCGATCAGAAGGCGAGCGATCGTCCCGGTCGGCATACCCGTGTCCTCCGATAAACGGACCCTCGAGATCATCTCGAAGGCTTCGCCCAAGCTATGGCGCGGAGATTTGGGCCGGAGGAGGCGGCCCGCGATACTGCCGGGAGGCGCCGACGACCTGCCGAAACCCCGCGCTTGCTGCGACGCCAGCACTACCGGGCGCCGCGCGCTGAGCTTGAAAACGGGGCCAGTGTAGGGACTTCCGATCCGGAAGTCAAGAAAGCCACGGGGGTTAGGGGTTGCCCCCGAATCAGCCTTTTTCGGCCGGTTCCTGAGCCTTCCTGGCGTCCGGGGCGCCTGGCGGAGCCGTGTGTGTGGTCCAGAAATGCCTGCCACACGTGGGGCACACCCAGAACTGATCCGCCTTCCACGGACCTCCCGGGACAGGATCCCGCATGTCCATCGCCGTTCCGCATCGCTGGCAGCGAAGAGTGAACATCTTCTCAGGGCTCAGGGTACAGGGTACGACATTGTTGGAGGGTCTGGCGAGGTCGCGGTCAGCTCCGCGGTACAATCCGCGAGTGGTTGCCGGTGTCATTCTCGCGGCGGGGCGGTCAACGCGCATGGGACGGTCAAAGGCGTTGCTGATCGCGCCTGACGGTCGCACGTTTGTCGCGCGCCTGGCGGAGACGTTGTCCGAGGGCGGCGTCGATGCTCCCCTGGTGGTTGGCCGGCAAGACGACGATCCGCTGCGATCTGAGGTCGAGACGATCGGTTGCGGCGTGCGCTTTGTCGTGAACGCCGATGCGGACGAGGGCGGTCAGCTCTCGTCGCTGCTGGCGGGGCTGCGCAAGGCGGACCGGCCCGGCGTTCGAGGGCTGATGGTCGTCCCGGTAGACGCCCCGATGGTCACTGCCGACACCGTCGCGAGACTGATTGCCGTGTTCAATTCCACCGGCGCGGCGATCGTGCGCGCCCGTCACCACGGATGGAACGGACACCCGGTCGTCTTTTCGCGCGAGACGTTTGACGAGCTGCGCCACGCCGACCCCGATGTCGGAGCAAAGGCGGTGGTTCGCGCGTATCAAGGCGCCCTCGTCAACGTCGATGTGGAGGACGCTGGGGTCATAGGCGACGTCGATACCCCCGAAGATTATCGCGATCTGTTTGGATCCTCCTGAAAACGTCTCCTCCTGAGCCATCTACGCTCGGGGCTGAAGCACGCGCCAGCCAGCCCAAGACGATGTGGTTCAGGTGTTCGTTCAGTGCGGACGTCATGGGCAACGGAGCGGAGGCGGTCGAGGCGCTGGCGTCGATCCCGTACGACCTGGCGCTGATGGACTGCCAGATGCCAGATGTGGACGGCTTTGAAGCCACGCGGCGGATTCGCACATCGACGTTTTCCTCCCGGAGCATCCCAATCATCGCGATGACGGCAAACGCAGTGAGCGGCGATCGCGAACGTTGCCTCGAGGCCGGGATGGACGATTACGTCAGCAAGCCCGTGAAGATGCCCGATCTCGAGGCGATGTTGAGCAAGTGGCTGCCTCAAGGGACGGCAGGCGGGCAGAGGCCGGGATAACCGTTACAGGCTAGTTTAGGGGGTCGCCGGGTCGTCCGAGATCGATGGAGCCCGGCCCTGACGGCGACCGCCGCGCCGCTCCTGGCTCCGGCGAAGCCACGCCTCCAACTCATCGAGGTCCACCGGCTTTACCATGTGCTCGTCGAATCCGGCGTCGCGCGTGCGCTGGCGATCGCCTTCCTGACCGTACCCGGTGATCGCGACGATCTCGATCTCGGTCGAGCCCGGTAGAGCCCTGAGGCGTTGCGCCACTTCGAATCCGTCCATGACCGGAAGGCCCAGATCGAGGAGCGCCACCTCGGGTTGAAGCTCGAACGCCATCCCGAGCGCGCTCGGTCCATCGAACGCGACGCTCGTGCTGTGCCCCAGCGCCCGCAGCGAATCGGCCAGCAGATGCGCGGCATCAGGGTTGTCGTCAACCACCAGAATCCGAAGCCCGGGGAACGCGAAGGAGGGTGCGGATGCTGTCAGTCGTCCTCCCTGCGGCGCTGCCGCTTCAGCAGTGTCGGTCGGCGCCGGCATGCGGATCGTGAACCGCGCCCCACGGTTTTTCCCTTCGCTGTGCGCGTCAACGGTACCGCCATGTGCCTGCACCAGGCTCTTCACAATGGCCAGTCCCAGACCGAGCCCGCCGTCGGATCGGTCGATCTCCTGCCGCTCCTGCGCGAACAGATCGAAAATGCGCGGCAGCATGTCCGGTGCGATTCCACGCCCGCTGTCGGTGACGCTCACCACCGCCCATGACGGCTCCCACCAGCCGGCCACGGAGATTCCGCCGCCGGGATCGGTGTACTTCGCCGCGTTCGTCAGCAGATTGGCCATGACCTGGGCCAGGCGCGCCGCATCGCCGTTCACCTCCAGCCCTCTCGGGACACTGACGTTCAGCACCTGCCTCCGGCTTTCGATGGCGGGACTCGTCATTTCAATCGCCTTCGCCACGATGTCGGCGAGATCCACTCGTTCATGCCTGAGCTGTACCTTGCCGCGGGTGATCCGCGAGACGTCGAGGAGATCATCGACCAGGGACACGACGTGCTTGACCTGTCGCTCGATGACCGTGCGCTCGCGCTCGCCGCCTGGAATGTTGCGTAAACGAAGCAGCTGCAGCGCCGTCAGAATGGGCGCCAGCGGGTTCCGCAATTCGTGACCCAGCATCGCCAGGAATTCGTCCTTGGCCCGGTTCGCCGCCTCCGCTTCACGTCTCGCCGTGGTGAGCTCTGTGACATCGAAACCAACGACGGCGATTCCCGTCACCTGACGGAGATCGTCGAAGAGCGGTTGATACACGAAGTCGAAGAAAGTCTCCTCGGGCGTGTCACGGCGGCGCCGAATCATCATGCGGACCGAGCGGCCCACGAACGGCTCGCCCGTTTGATAGACGCCGTCGAGCAGCTCGAAGATGCCCTGTCCCGCCAACTCGGGCAGGGCGTCCCGAACACGCTGGCCCACCACGTGCCGCTGCGCGACGAGATCCAGATACTGGCGGTTGGCGAACTCGAAGACGTGATCCGGGCCCTTGAGGATGGCCACGCCGACCGGCGCGTGCGCGAACACGCTCGCAAGCCGCACCGCATGCGCCTCCTCGAGCGTTCGCATCTTGACGCGGACGAGCTGCGCCTCGACGCGCGCGAGGAGCTCGCGCGCCGAGAACGGCTTTCCCAGGTAGTCGTCCGCGCCGGCGTAAAGCCCGTCGATCCGCGCCTCTTCACCCGCGCGTGCCGAGAGCAGGATGAACGGCACCGTCCGCGTCGCGTCGTCTCCCCGCAGCGCCGCGAGGAGCTGAAATCCGTCGAGACCCGGCATCATCACGTCGCTGACGATCACGTCGGGACGCTGCCGCCGCGCGGCCTCCAGCGCGGCCGCTCCGTCGCCAACCGATTCGACCTGAAATCGAACCGAGAGCAGGCGTGTGAGATAGTCCCGCATGTCCGCGTTGTCGTCGGCGACCAGCACTCTGGCGGACGAGGCGTCCGCGACGGCCGGCGCGGGCGAACCGGAGGGCAGCCATCGAAGCGCTTCCTCGACATACGGCGTGGCGCCAAGGACCCGCGGCGCAGCCGCGACCTCGACGTTCGACGGAACCAGCGCAACGCGCTCCGCCTCGAGGTGCGCCGTGCCGACGGGGAGCCGTACGGAAAAGACGGTGCCCTCTCCCGGGACGCTTGCGGCGCCGATGGTCCCGCCGTGGATGGTCACGAGCTCGCGCACCAGCGCAAGGCCGATGCCGGTGCCCTCGTGGGTGCGCGCGGCGGCTCGTTCGATGCGATGAAATCTGTCGAAGACGCGATCGAGATCGGGGGCGGCAATGCCGATACCGGTGTCCCTTACGCGAAGTTCGACGCTGCCGTCGCGGGCCGCGAGTTCCACGGCGATCGAGCCCTGGAACGTGAACTTGAAGGCGTTCGACAGCAGGTTGAGCACGATTTTCTCCCACATCTCCCGGTCCACGTGGACCGGATGAGGGAGCGGCGGACACTCGACGATCAGCTGCAGCCCGGCCCGCTCGATGGCGGATCGGAAGGCGCTGGCGAGATCGCTGGTCAGCGCCGCGAGATCCGTCGCTTCGAACCTCACGCTCACTCGTCCGGCTTCGATGCGTGAGAAATCCAGCAGGGCGTTCACCAGCTTGAGCAGCCGCAGCTCGTTCCTGTGCACCGTTTCCAGATCCTCGCCGCCGAGCGTCCGCTCGGGAGAGGCGAGCGCTTCCTCGGTCGGGCCGAGCATCAGCGTCAGGGGCGTTCGAAACTCGTGGCTCACGTTGCTGAAGAACACCGTCTTGGCTCGATCGAGCTCCGCCAGGGCCTCGGCGCGCGCCTCCGCCTCCTCGAGCGCGTGGGCGGCCGCGATGGCCGTTCCGATCTGGGACGCCACGAGCGACAGGAAGTCGCGGTAGGCGGCGTCCAGCATGAGCCGTGGGCTGGTGCCGGCCACCAGGAGGCCCATGGGCAGTTCGATCCCTTGCCGCGTGATCGGCAGGGCCAGGACGTATCCCTGCGCCGCCGGCCGATTCGCGCTGGCGCCTGGTGCCGTCCCGACGTCCAGCAACTCGGGGCGGCCCGACCGCATGACGCCGGCGAGCGGTCCGGTCTCCAATCGGATCGTCTCAGGGAAATCCTGCCCGGCTGGCGCCGCGCCACAGGCGGCGGCGAGCACTCCCTCATGGCGATCCTCGGCGATTAAATACATGCGGGCGAATGGCAGGTCGGCAGGACTCTCGGCGAGCACACGGCCGGCGATCTCGCAGGCCTCCTTGACCGTCCTGGCGGCCCGCGTCTCGGCCGCGAGCGCCTGTGTTGTCTTGAGGCGGCGCTCTCCGACCAACCGTTGCGTCGTTTCGGTCACCGTGACGAGCACGCCGCCGACGTCGCCGCTTTCTTCCCGGATCGGGCTGTAGGAGAAGATGAAATAACACTCTTCGGTGAACCCGTGGCGGTCCAGCGGCAGCATGAAATCGACGAGGGTCGTCGGCCTGCCGTCCATGACATCCTGGAACATCGGCCCGATGATGTCCCAGATCTCGGCGAAGGTTTCCCGGGTACTGATCCCCATCGCCTTGGGGTGCTTGGTGGAGCCGAGAATCGGGCGATAGCCGTCGTTATAGAACTGCGTGTAGCCGCGCCCCCACGCGATGTACATGGGGAAGCCTGTTTCGAGCAGGATGCTGAGGGCTGTCCGAAGACTCTGGGGCCATCCCCCGACCGGACCCACCGCGGTCTTCGACCAGTCGATGGAGCGCATCAGCGCCCCCATCTCTCCGCCCCCGGACAGGACGATGTTGCGGCCGGATCCTGTCATTCCCCCGCCATCGTATTAGGATTTTCGCCGTCGAACTGCGGATCGTGCAGAGGACAACAGTCCGCCCACGTCCCGGAGTCGGTTGCCTTCGGTGCGCACGAGTCGAAGGCAGAGCTAGACGGTGATTATACGGCGGGCGGCGCTAGGACCGAGCGGGCGAGCGTCGCGGGCGCCGCGTGGGCGGTGCGGGATTTTCGGCGCCTGGGTCTGGAAATACCGCAGTCCCGGCCCGGCTTCGCATGGAAAGCGCGGAAAGACACGTGTTTTTGCCACCTGCCTGCGCCGTGGCCGTTGGCGCCCTTCTTGCCACTTATGAAATCGAGCATTACATGCCTCGAGCCGCTGTACTTTCAATCGTGCTGATACTGGCAGCCGGGCAAACCGCCGCGCTGCTGTGCGGCGCATCGTGCGCCCCGCGATCGCTCGACGCGATCGGCTGCCACCACGAGACACAGGCAAGTTCCACTCGTGTAAGTGCCGACGACCGCTGCGGTCACGCCGAGCTCGGCCTCGCAGCTCTTCTCCGGGAGGATGCGTGGC
>JANNHC010000421.1:0-3690 GCA_031404215.1 Acidobacteriota bacterium | reverse complement strand
AGAATGCGTCCAGCTGGCTTCCGAACGCCTCGCCATTCTCTGGCACCGCACTGGCCACGCCAATATAGCCGAACTCGCCAGAGTTGTTGTCGGTCGCCGCGAAGGTGGGACCACCACCGATGGAGAGCCCCGCGTCGAAAGCGCTGTGTGGAGGGGAAGCAACGCGTGGGCGAAACGCGGACTGCTCGTCCGTCGTATCCTTCGATGCGTAGAACTGGTTCCAAAACCCGAGTCAGGCGCGGGTCCTGTCCGCGGCCAGCCCCACCGGGTGCTCGGCCGAAAAGCACAGTAACGGGGGACGTCCTGCGCGCCCGGCGAGGCGCCCCGCCCGCGGCCACCCGCGATCGGGTTTTTGAAACCAGTTCGAACCTGAGCGTCTCTCCAACACCAAATTCAGCCGACTAACGTTCCCGGCGATTCAAGTCTGACAGGACATACAGGAGGTAGGGATGGTTGGACGCACAGCCGGTCTGGGACTCACAATGACACTGATCGCTTCCGCGGCGTTGGCGCAGGTTCCGGTAAGCCCGCCTGCAGCTCCACCAGGACCCGGCGGGCGGGGGGGACGCGGTCCTTCGGTAGTCTCGCCGCAAATCGGAGCGGACCGGACGCTCACTCTCCGGTATCTTGCGTCGAATGCGTCTCAGGTGACAGTCAGCGGCGAGCTGGACGGCAAGCCGCACCCGATGACGAAGGGCGCCGACGGGATCTGGGCCGTCACGGTTGGCCCGCTCGCACCGGACATCTACACCTACTCCTTCAACGTCGATGGCGTGGTCGCGCTGGATCCACGTAATGTGAACACGAAATATGGCTACGGCAACTTCGGTCCGGTCAGCGTGGTCGAAGTCCCTGGAGAGGGCCCGCAATTCTACGACACCAGGCCCGTGCCGCACGGCGAAGTGCGTATACGGCCTTACATCTCGAAGACGCTCGGCCTCAGTCGCACGGTGTGGGTCTATACGCCACCCAGCTATGAGAAGGGCGGTAACTTCCCGGTGTTGTACCTGCTGCACGGCGCCGGGGACATCGAGTCCGGCTGGACGCTGATCGGTCGCGCCAACAACATTCTCGACAATCTGATCGCGGAAGGCAAAGCCAGGCCCATGGTCGTCGTGATGCCGCTGGGCCACACGATTCAGAGCTTCTGGACGGGCCCGGCAAAGTCGGTCGCGCCAACGCCTGGTCCGCCCCCATCGCCAGCGCCGGCAGCCTTATCGCCGTTCGCCAAGGATCTGCTCGAGGACGTGATGCCTCTGATCGAATCGACATATAAGGTGTCGAAGAAGGCAGACGATCGCGCCATCGGGGGGCTGTCGATGGGGGGCGGCCAGACCATGAACATCGCGTTCAACAGGCCCGAGCTGTTCCGCTATGTGGTCATGATGAGCCCGGCCGCGCCCAGAACTCCTGAACAGCTCTACCCGGCGGTCTTCAAGGATCCGTCTGCACTGAACAAGCAGTTCAAGCTTTTCTGGATGGCGGTTGGCAAGGACGACACGCTAACGGGTCCTGGCGATCGCGAGCTGACGAAGGCGTTCGAACAGGCCGGCATCCGGCACCAGTTCAAACTCACGGAAGGACGTCACGAGTGGACGGTGTGGCGAAACCATCTGAATGAAGTGGCGCCGCTATTGTTCAAGTAGCCCCACACGATCGCCGGCGGTCGCTTCGGACAATATAGCGAGGCCCCGCTCGAGTAGCAGCGGCCGATCCTGGAGCCATCTGACGTCGATACCGCGCCGAGTGTAGATTCTCCGATTCAAAGACTCACCAAGGAGCGACTATGCGTGTGAGTGCTCGAACCAAGAACATCCTGGTGGCGCTCGCCATTGCCGCCAGCGCTTCTGGCACGGCGGACGCCGTGCTCGAGCCAGGCGTCCAGCAGGCTCCCCGACTGAGGGTGCTGGTGATCCACGGACCGAATCTCAATCTCCTCGGCCGCCGCGAACCGCAGATCTATGGCACGACGACCCTCGATCAAATCAACGCACGCCTCGGGGAGCTCGCCAAAGAGATCAATGTGAATCTGACTGCCATGCAGTCGAACTCCGAGGGCACAATCGTGGACGCGTTTCAGAAGCACATCGACGATGTCGATGGGGCTCTGATTAATGGCGCGGGGTTGACGTTCAGCAGCGTCTCGATTCACGACGCCATCAAGGCGATGCCCTTTCCGGTCATCGAGGTGCACATTTCGAATCTCGCCACGCGCGACGAGATCCATCAGCACTCGATTCTCACCGCGGCCGTGCGCGGGTCTGTGATGGGCCTCGGCTGGCGCTCGTACACCGCGGCCCTGCGCGTGTTGGTCGAGATCGTCCGTGAGGAAAAGACCGCCAGGCGCTGACGCGGACGGCCAGGTCAAGGAGTCGATCATGTGGCATCACGCGCGACACGGATGGCTGGGCATCCCCGCGGGGGCTGTCGGCCTCCTGCTGATGCTGAACGCGAGTCTTCCTTCCGCACGAAGTCCGCAGCAATCGGCAAGTGAACCGGCTGCCGCGGGTCAGGGGCTGCAGGGCCGCGGAGCGGGACGAGGTGCTCAGCCACGCGTGCGCAAGGCGCTTCTGGCCTGGGCCGACACGCGCAACGGCCAGGCGCAGCATGCCTTCACATCCCATGCGCTGGCGATCATCGAACGGCTCGGATATGACTCCGGTCTGTGGGATACGTTCATTCGTACAGATTCGCACATCATCTTCAATCAGGCCCAGAAGACGGACGGAACGCCCGCCAGCGGAGGCCCGAGTCTGCGCGACGTGGACGGCATTTTCTTCCTCGGTCATCGCGACGTCCCCATCAACGACCAGCAGAAGGCGGAACTGCTCGCGTTTGTTCGGAGCGGGAAGGGTTTCGTCGCGGCGCATACGGGACTCACGGCGTTCGAATCGTGGCCGGAGTTCGGCGAGATGCTGGGAGCGACCTACGGCGGACACTTGTACACGGGGCCAGGCCGCATGATCAGCGAGCAGCCGGCGCATCCCATCGTCCGGCACTGGGACACCACAGCCGACTATCGCGACGAGTTCTATCGTGCGAAAGAGCTCTCTCGCGACAAAGTGGACGTCTTGCTTCGCTTCGACCCCGCGAGCGCACCCGGCTCTGGGCTGCCGCCGGACGGCGACTTTCCTCTCGTCTGGACCAAGACCTACGGCCAGGGCCGCGTCGTCTACAGCTCGCTGTCCCACAGCACCGAGGCGTGGGATCTCCGGAACCTTCAGATCATGATGTTCGAAGCGATCAAGTGGTCCCTGGCGCTGACCGAGGCACCAGTGCAGCCGCACGCCAAACGCGAGCAGACGGCGGCCGCGGGGCGATAATCATCCAGCGGCGCCCATGCTCACGATGCTTCGCACCTCCGCGCTGATGATGCGTTGCCGTCAGGCATCAGTGCACAGATGGTAGAGAGGCGTGTAATGCATTCCCCACCGGATCTCCGCGAAGCGATCCTGGCCGCGTGGAGAACCAACAATCGCATCACCCTCTTCCTCTTCGAGCACTTGCCTCCTGACCTCTGGGCGGCCACCGTGCCGGGGGCGTCCCGTCGCACGATCCGGTGATCGCTGGACACATTCACAATGCCCGCTGCATGTGGATCAAGACCCTCGGCCAACCACACAAAATTCCGGTCCCACCCTCGGTCGAGCGGCACCGGGTCGGAGCTCGGCAACTCCTGCCCGCGCTGCG
>JANNHC010000420.1:0-10060 GCA_031404215.1 Acidobacteriota bacterium | reverse complement strand
CAAGGCCCGAAAACTGGTACGCGGTGCCTTTGCCGGTTGCAACGGTCCACGAGTCGTTGTAGGCCTTGTTCAGTTCTGCGATGGACGATTGATCCGGCCAGGCGTTCATGTCCCCCGCCAGGATGCGATTCTCCGGTTGTGCCGAGGCCCAGGTGATTACCTGTTTCGCCTGCTCGAGACGGCGCGTCTGTGACTCGGGGTCCAGGTGGGTGACGAGCAGGCTCACGGTCCGCCCGTTCACGAGGATTCGAGCATCCGCGACGACGCGGTCGTAACTGATCTCGACCCTGTCGATCGATTCGATTGGAAAGGTTGAGAGGATTTGACTGCCTTTGCCGTTGGAGTTCCAATCACCAAATTCCTGCGCAAAGATGGAATACCAGGTCCGTCCTGTTTTCGCCTGCAGCATCGACTGGTATCGCGCCGGCTGATCCTCGTTGCCCCACCAGGTGTTCTTCTCCACCTCGTTGAGCATGATGACGTCCGGGTTCATCTTGGCCATCCAGGTCGCCAGCCGATCGATGTCGTACTTACCATCCGTGCCCACACCGTGGTGAAGGTTCCACTCGAGCACGCGCACTTTCACGGCCCCGGTGGAGGGGGTTGCAGTCGGAGTCGGAGTAGGTAGAGTCGCGACGGCCAACGCGGCGACCGGCGCCGCAGACAGGTAGTTGAAGGGCGAGAGTACGATCTGATCGATCGCCAGTCCGTCCTCGCGGGTCTGCACGCGGATTGTCTGCCTGCCTGAGGCCGCGAAGTAGACCTGCGGCCCGAGAACGCCGAGGCCATAGCCGTTGTCCTGCCACACCCACCCGCCGAGGCCGCAGCCTGCGCACTCCTCGAGATTCACTTCCGCCGCCGACGTGCTGCCGATGCGGTAAGTCGCAGCGCCGGTCGAGGTGACGCTCCCGGAGAACTGGGCAAATGCGGAGTCGTTCGGCCAGTAGTTCGAATCCGCGCGCCCATGCATCCACAAGCGATACGGCTTCCCTGCCTGCGCCTCAAAGGTCAACTCGAAGTAATTGGCCGGGGCCGCCAAGGCCGTGGTGATTTTCGCCGCCCCACCATCAGGGTGGCGGATGAGCTTGCCCCCAATAGCACTCGCATCGGACTGCACCGCCCACTTACCGGCCCGTGTCGCCGCCGACCCGGACGCCAGCGCGATGTCGCCGTTACCATTCGCGATGTAAACGGTCTGCGCGAGCGCCGGTGGTGCCCAGAGAGCAGCCAGCACAACGAAAAAGGCGGCGCCAGGCAGGGCGCCAAAGCGATGGATGCGCGCGAAGAAATTCAATGATCCTCCGAAAGTCGAACACAGTCGCCAAGGCATACACCGGCAGCGATCTGCGCCAGCTCGTCTGTAACTAGTGGGGGTTGGTCAGAGGCGGGACAGTCGAATCCCGCCGTCTGTCCGTTCGGAGGCAAATGCATGACCAAATCGAAAACACCAACAAGTAGTTGGACATTTCTGTGCGCAGTAAAACCAGACTCGGCCGCGCAAGGCAGTTACAACTCAGCCGTTAGTACTAATTACACAGCGCCTTCGTAAACTGCTGCGAAACATAGATGTACTTCGATATAGATGAGTTGTGTTTCAGACAGCCAGCTGGTTCCGTGCCAGCCTCTGCTCCACGATGAGCTGTTATTGCATCAAAGTCAGACACCGACGAGCTCTTAGGCGCGTCATTTGCAGAGCTACCGATCACGGATGGCTAGTATCGAAAGCACCCGGTTCACGGTCGCCATCGTCGCGCCGTCCACCGGAATTCTGGGCGGACAAGCCGTTCAGGCAGAGCGCCTGGTCCTCGCATGGAGCGGCGACCCGGAGGTCTCCGTGTGGCTGGTGCCGATCAATCCGGTGTTGCCCGGTCCGCTGGGCCACCTCGCGAAAGTGAAGTACGTCCGGACGCTGGCGACCCAGCTCGCCTACTGGCCCCTCCTCCTGAGGCAACTGAGGCACGCCGACATCGTCCATGTGTTTTCCGCCTCGTATTTTTCGTTCGTGCTGGCGCCCCTTCCCGCCGTGCTCATCGCCAGGCTACTGGGCAAGCCGGTCGTCATGAACTATCGAAGTGGCGAGGCGCCGGACCACTTGCGCCGATCCGCCCTCGCCCGGACGGTTCTTCGAGCGGTCGATCGGAATGCCGTTCCCTCGCGATTCCTTCATGAGGTATTCGCCCGCTTCGGCATCCCATCGCAGGTGATCCCTAACATCGTCGATCTCGAGGCGTTTGCCTTTCGGACCCGGGACCGCGTACGGCCTCACCTGCTCTCCACGAGAAATTTCGAGGGGTTATATAACGTCGCGTGCACGCTGCGCACGTTCAAACGCGTGCAGGATCGGTATCCCGACGCGACGCTGACGCTCGTTGGATCGGGCTCGCAGGACGGGGCCCTTCGCGGGCTTGCGGCTCAACTCGGGTTACGGCATGTCCGATTCGCGGGCCGGGTTCAGCCGTCCGATATGTGGCGGTACTACGCCGATGCGGATATCTACGTGCAGACGCCCGACATCGACAACATGCCCTCCTCTGTGCTCGAAGCCTTCGCCAGCGGATGCGCCGTCGTCGCGACGGAGGCCGGCGGCGTGCCGGCCATTCTGACGGGCGGCGTGCATGGGCTGCTCGTGCCCTGCAACGACGACCGCGGGGCCGCGGCGGCGATTGTCCGCCTGGTGGAGGATCCCGTTCTGCGGTCACGCCTCGCCACGTCGGCGCGTGAAAGCTGCGAGCAATATCGGTGGGAAACAGTGCGGTTGCTATGGTTGTCCCTCTATCGCGGGATGTTGCGCGTCGGGGCGACCCGCGCGCCGCTGCCCAGCCAGACCGAAGTGTGAGACTGCCCCGTCGTCTCCGAAGGATGGACGCGGACGAACTCCGTTTCCGCGTCGTCTCGGCGAGCCGCAAGGCGGCGGACCGTGCGCGGAGCGCGATCGCGACGCCGCGCTGGCGCCGCGCCGATATCACGAGGGCGCTCGCGCCGGCTTCAGCTGAAGACTCACCAGAACTCGTGGCCGCCCGAGCGGCGTCGAACCGCGGCGACTGGCTGGCGGCGCACCGGGCGCTGGTGGCCCATTTCACGAACCGTCAGCCGCGTTTTCCGCTCGACCCGCGCTCGCTCCCGGAGTTGACGGCGCGCGTGCGGGATCGTTTTCCCGATGCCGCGGCGGCCGCGCGTGAACGTGGCAATCGGATCCTCGGAGGGCATTACGACGTGCTCGGGTATCGTGACGTCCCGTTCGGAACGCCGCCCGCCTGGCATGCCGATCCCGTCCATCACCGGATGGCGCCTATGCGGTTCTGGTCCGCCGTCCCCTACCTGGATCCGCAATATGGGGACCACAAGATCATCTGGGAGATCAATCGTCACCAGCACTGGCTGGCGCTGGCGCGCGCCCATCACCTGACCGGTGAGTCCCGGTTCTACTCAGCCGCCACCGCTCAGTTGGGGGACTGGCTCGACAGTAATCCCCCGCTGCAGGGTGTGAACTGGGCGAGCATGCTCGAACTCGGCTTCCGGTCGCTTTCGTGGCTGTGGACCCTTCATTTTTTTGCGCCCTCGGCCGTCAACGACGTCGAGAGCCGCAGCCCGTGGAGCGTTGACTTGCTCCTCGGCCTCGACCGGCAGTTAACGCACGTCGAGCGGAATCTCTCTCGCTACTTCAGTCCGAATACCCACCTCACTGGGGAGGCCCTGGCGTTGTACGTCGCTGGCCGGGCGCTGCCGGAACTGAGACGCGGCCAGCGGTGGGCCTCTCTCGGCCGGACCGTGCTGCTCGAGGAGATCGACCGCCAGATCCTCGAGGACGGCGGCCACGCCGAGCGTTCGGCTCACTATCACCGTTACACCACGGACTTCTACCTTCACGCGCTGCTCACCGCGCGCCTCACCGGCGATCCGGCCGCCCAGTCATTCGAAGGTGCGGCGCGGCGGCTGTCGAACTACCTGCGCAACATTACCGACGACCGGGGCCGGCTCCCCCTGTTGGGCGATGACGATGGGGGACAGCTGTTTCCTATCGGCGGCCGGCAGCCGTCCGACTGCAGCGATACGCTGGCGGCCGCGGCCGTGATCCTCGACGACCCATCCCTCGCCGTAGGCGAAGTCCCGGAGGAGGTGTACTGGCTGTGCGGATCGCTGCCGCTGGAGAACAGACCTTATCAGCGGTCCGCGCGCCCTTCTTCGGCGCTCGCCGACAGCGGGTACTACGTGTCACGCTCGACGGAAGGGGACTCGCTCGTGTTCGACGCGGGGCGGCATGGGTTCCTCAACGGCGGACATGCCCACGCCGACGCCCTTTCGATTGTGCTCACGGTGCGAGGGCGTCCATTGCTCGTTGACGCCGGCACGGGCACCTACACGACCGACCCCAGGCTGCGGGATCAATTCCGGTCGACCGCGCTGCACAACACGGTCGTGGTCCACGGACGATCGCAGTCGGAAATGCGCGGGCCGTTTCACTGGCGTTCGGTCGCCGACGCGAGTCCATCGGTCTGGATGTCGGATCGCCGCTTCGATTACGCCGAGGGACACCACGACGGATACCGCCCGGTCATCCATGCCCGCGGCGTGCTCGCGGTTCATGGTTTCGGCTGGATCGTCGTCGATCATCTCCTCGGGACTGGGGACGCGCGGGCCGACGCGTTCTGGCACGTTCATCCGGATTGGGAATGCTCGCAGCGCGGTCGCTCGATCGTGTTTCGCGAACCTGGGGGGCTGGTGGCGGTTCTCGGCAGCTCGAACGATCTGGAGTTGCTCGAGGGCGCTGCGGCCGACGGGCTCACCTGGTATGCGCCGATCTATGGACAGATCGGCCGCGCCGGTTGCGTGCGCGCCAGCACCGAGGGTCAGGTTTCGCGGAGCTCGCTGACGTTTCTCATGCGCACGGCTACTGCCGCGGCTGAGCTTCCGTCCCTTCAGATCGATGCGCTTCCCTTGACCCAGGCGCCGCCGCCAGGCTGGCACGGTGCAGCGTTCCGCATGACGACATCGGGCCGGCAAGCGGTCGTTCTGTCGGCCGTGGAACGTGAACCAGGATCATCAGCGGCCGGTGGACCGGCGCGGCTCTGGGGGTGCGCCGACACCCAAACCGACGGGCGGCTTGCGGTCGTGATCACGGACCAAACCCACGCGATGCCGATCGTGATCGGCGGCGGGCGGGCGATTGCAACCTCGACGCTGGCCTCATCCGTGCATCGAAGCGGAACAACGATGCACTCGACGCGAACAAGATGACGGACCTCTAATGTGTGGCATTGCGGGCTTCGCTGACACCTATCGCTCCGACGCACGGGCGCCTCGCAACGACGCGGATTTCGCGCTCGTGCATCGCATGTGCGAGGTCATCCGGCACCGCGGCCCGGACGACGAGGGCATTCACGTGGAACCGGGCGTGGGCCTCGGGATGCGGCGGCTGAGCATCATCGACCTGGCTACCGGGCATCAGCCGATTCACAACGAAGATCGCACGGTCTGGCTGGTCTTCAACGGAGAGATCTACAACTACCGCGAGCTGCGGACGGAGCTGGAATCGGCTGGCCACCAGTTCTACACCTCCAGCGACACCGAAACGATCGTGCACGCGTACGAGCACTGGGGCGAGGCCGCGTTCGGCCGGCTCCGCGGCATGTTCGGCATCGCGTTATGGGACCGTCCGCGGCAGACGCTCCTGCTCGCCCGCGACCGGGCCGGCATCAAGCCCCTGCATTTCGTGGAACGTCACGGGCGGCTCTTCTTCGGTTCCGAGATCAAGTCGCTGCTCGCGGCCGGCGCGATCGAACGAGAGATCGATCTGGAGGCCATGGATCACTACCTCTCGTTCCTGTATGCGCCGCGCGATCGCTCGTTCTTCAAGGGGGTGCGGAAACTTCCGCCCGGACATTTCCTGCGCTGGCGAAACGGTAACCCGGAGATCGTGAAGTACTGGGAGATCAGCGCCGCCGAGCCGTTTCGTGGCAGCGACGGTGAGGCGGCCGCGGCGCTGCGAGGCGTGCTCGCCGATGCGGTGCGATCGCACATGGTCAGCGACGTGCCGCTCGGCGCGTTCCTTTCCGGTGGCGTGGACTCCAGCATCGTCGTGGGCCTGATGGCCGAGGCGTCCAGCCGGCCCATACAGACGTTTTCGATCGGCTTCGATGAGCCCGCGTTCGACGAGCTCGAGCATGCACGGACAGTGGCCGCGCACTTCGGCACCGACCATCACGAGTTCGTCGTGCGGCCTGACGGCCTCGCGATCCTCGACCGCCTCGTTGAACATTTCGATGAACCGTTCGCCGATTCCTCGGCGATCCCGACATGGTATGTCTCGGAGATTGCCCGCCGTCATGTCACGGTCGTGCTCTCTGGAGATGGCGGCGACGAGTTGTTCGGCGGATACGATCGGTACCTGCCACATCCGCGCGTCGCCCAGTTCGACCGGTTGGCCGTCCCCGGCGCCAGGACCCTGGCAGGGGCGCTCTGGCCGCTGCTGCCCCATGGCGCGCGCGGCAAGAACTTTCTACGGCACGTCTCGCGGGACGACAACGGGCGATACCTCGATTCCGTCGCGTTCTTTCAGCCCGACGAAAAACGGGGCCTGTATTCGTCCGGCGTGCGCCAGTCGCTTGGTCTCTGGAGTGCCGAGGATGCGCTCGGCGCGCAGTTCGCGCGGTTCGCATCGCTTCCAGCGCACAGCCGGATGATGCGCTTCGACTTCGAAACGTACCTGCCAGAGGACGTCCTCACGAAGGTCGATCGGATGAGCATGGCGCATTCAATCGAAACGCGCGTGCCGCTGCTCGATAACGACGTGATCGATTTCGCCGCGACGCTTCCCGCGGCGCTCAAGATACGCCACGGGCGGCGGAAACACGTGCTGAAGGAGGCCGCACGCACGCTGCTTCCGCCGGGCATCGTGGATCGCAAGAAACAAGGCTTCGGAATTCCGCTGGGCGTGTGGTTCCGCGGCGGCCTGACGGACGTGTTCTCGGATGTGCTTCGCTCGCCCCGCACCCGCCAGCGTGGATACTTCGAACCGTCATTCGTCGATCGTCTCGTTACCGAGCATCTGGCCGGCACGCGCGATCACACGCTCCGCCTCTGGCAGCTGATGGTGTTCGAGTTGTGGCACCGTCACTACCTGGACGGCGCCGCGGTCGTACCGGCCAGCGCCGTCCAGTAGCCTGACCCGTGCCCCTCTGGCGTCTGCTCCTCGTTCACTGAGGAATGTTCGCGGTACGTCGTTCCGACTCTCACCTGTCCATTTAGCTACACAAGGAACGGCCGAGCTCTACCCAGGCATCGGCGGAAGCTGGGGCGCGGAGGAAGGTTTTCTCCGTAAAGTCCTCCTCAATGTCACATTACCGCGTGGCATTCGCCTTGCTGAGATGGCGGGTGTGAATCTGCCGCCACAAATACCGGTCGCCATCTTCATGACCGGTTTCACGCCTGGAGGCACCGAACGGCAGATGACCGAGCTCATCCGTGGGCTCGATCCGGCGAGGTTCAAGGTTCACGTCGCGTGTTTCCATCGCGAGGGTGCGTGGCTCCCGCGTGTTGCGGCGCGCGCGGCATCGATTGTCGAGTTTCCCATTCACGGGTTTGCCAGGCCCAACACGGCCCGGCAGTTTCTGGCGTTCGCCCGGTGGTGCCGGCGCGAGCGCATTGCGGTGGTGCAGACATGCGATCTCTACGCGAACATCTTCGGCTTGCCTGGAGCGGCCCTGGCCGGAGTCCCGGTTCGGATTGGCAGCCGCCGGGAGCTGAATCCGGACAAGTCCGCGTCCCAAATCCAGCTGCAACGGCTCGCCTATCGATTCGCGACGAAGGTCGTCGCGAACTCGCCGGCGGCGCAGCGGATGCTCGAAAGCGAGGGCCTCTCGCCCGGGTCGATTGCGGTGATTCCCAACGGTCTCGACCTCCAGGCGTACAGCGACCGTAAGGAGCGACGCGAGGTCCGTACAATCATCACCGTCGCGAATCTTCGTCCCGAGAAGCGTCACGAGACACTCATCGCCGCGGCGGCCGTGCTCGTGCGGACATACCCCGCCCTGAAATTTCAGTTCGTCGGCGAGGGGCCCCGTCGGCGGTCTTTGGAAGAGCTCGCGTCCGCGCGCGGCCTGGCCTCGAACATCGAGTTCCTGGGGCACCGTGAGGACGTGCCGGCGCTGCTCGCCGCCGCGGACGTCTTCGTCCTCCCGTCGAGATCTGAAGCCTTCCCGAACTGCGCGATTGAAGCGATGGCCGCCGGGCTTCCGGTTGTCGCGTCGGCGGTGGGCGGCTTGCTCGATCTCGTGGACGACGGCCGCACGGGGCTGCTCGTTGGCCCGGGCAACCCCGACGCGCTGGTCCTGGCGCTCGTGGCACTCATCGAGAATCCGGCCCTCGCCCGCGCGCTGGGACAAGCCGCTCGCGCAGACGTCCAGCAACGGTACTCCTTCGATCGCATGATCGCGGCGTTCGCGAATCTCTATGTCACGGATCCCGACGGGCGTGTCTCCACCGGTACGCACCAGCCGGAGGCGGCGGGAATCTGATATGTGCGGCATCACCGGACGGTTCAACTACGATCCGCGGCAGCCCGTCGATCGCGATCGGCTCGTCGCCATGACCGACGCCGTCGCCCATCGTGGGCCCGACGCCGCCGGCTACTATCACGCCTCCGGAATCGGCCTCGGTCACCGTCGCCTGAGCATCATCGATCTCGAGACGGGCGACCAGCCGCTCGCCAACGAGGACGGGACCGTCCAGGTCGTGTTCAACGGCGAAATCTACAATTTCGCCGATGTTCGAGCCGAACTGCTGGCGCGGGGACACCGCTTCCGCACCGGCTCGGATACCGAAATCATCGTCCACGGCTACGAGGAGTGGGGCGAGCACTGCGTCGATCGCGTCCGCGGGATGTTCGCGTTTGCCGTGTGGGACGAGACGGCCCGCAGGCTCCTGCTTGCGCGCGACCGCCTGGGCGTGAAGCCCCTCTACTACAGCGAGATCCCCGGCGCTGGAATCGTCTTTGGATCGGAGATCAAGTCGCTGCTGCAGGATCCCGGCGTGTCGCGCGAGTGGCGGCCCGACGCGCTGGACGCGTACCTGACGCTCCTCTACATTCCGGCGCCGGACACGATCTATCGCGCTGTCCAGAAACTGCCGCCTGGGCACGTGCTGGTCGCCGAGGATGGGCGCGTTCGCCTCTCGCGTTATTGGAACCTCGAGTTCACGGGCGACGGCGACGCGGCTCGGGAGGATGAGTACCTCGAGGAACTCGATGCGCTGCTCCGCGAGTCGGTGCGCCTGCGTCTCATCAGCGATGTGCCGCTCGGGGCGTTTCTGTCCGGCGGCCTCGATTCGTCAGCGGTCGTCGCGTACATGAAAGAGGTGAGCGACACGCCACCGGTGACCATCGCCGTGGGTTTCGATCACGAGGGCTACGACGAAGTCGAGCACGCCGAGACCGTCGCGCGGCACCTGGGGTGCGAATTCCACAGGCTCGTCGCCAATCCACAAGTCGACGACCTGCTGCCCACGCTCGCATGGCATTTCGACGAGCCGTTTGCGGACTCCTCCGCGGTGCCGACCTACTACGTGTCGAAGGCCGCGCGCGAGCTCGTCACCGTCGCGCTATCCGGGGACGGAGGCGACGAGCTGTGGGCCGGGTATACACGGCACCGCGTCGAGCACTGGGAACAACGCGTGCGGGGATCGCTTGGCTCCGCGAGCCGAATCGCCGGGTGGATCGGGCAGGCGCTGCCCCTCTCCATGAAAGGCGCGCGCTCGCTGCGGCACCTCGCCTCGACCCCGGAACAGGCGTACGCGTTGAAGCACGCCTACGGCATGTTCGAGCCGGGCGCGAAGACCCGGCTGTACACCCGCGATTTCGCCAATTCTGTGCGCCATGCCGATGCGCTCTCGAGTTTCCGCGACGCCTATCGCGATTGCGCGTCGCTCGATCCCCTGGACCGGGCGCTCTACGTCGACACGCGCACCTACATGATCGACGACGTGCTCACGAAGGTCGATCGCATGAGCATGGCGGTATCGCTCGAAGCGCGCGAGCCGCTGCTCGACCATCGGCTGCTCGAGTTCG
>JANNHC010000419.1:0-2977 GCA_031404215.1 Acidobacteriota bacterium | reverse complement strand
CGGCCCGGCCGGGCAGGCGAAAGCCCTGCGCTACTGGACGTTTTCAGGCACGCGGTTGACATTCATGTCACCGGGCTGAACCATCGAGATCTGTAGCGCAGTCGTGCAGGGCTGCCTTACATGACGACACACCGGACCGGGGCGGTGGATTTGACGTCTAATCTTCGAGGCGATTCGGATGAGCTAGCCGTCATCTCAGGCGTCGGTTTTGCATCAGGGATTGCGGAAGGCCGCGTCCGGCTCGGCAAGAGTGCCGCCGGGCTGGACGAGCGGCCAAGTTGGGAGATTGAAGAGATGAATCGACACAGACTCGGAATTTCGGCCCTGTCACGTGCGTGCGGCGCGGCGGCTCTCGTGTTTGCGCTGGCGGCGCCCGTCGCGGCGCAGGGCGTGACCACGACGGATATCCAGCGGCTGCAGGATCAGGTGTACGAGGCCAGCGGAGACGTCTCCAGGATGATGCGCGGGAACGCTGACGCGTCAGGTCGGCTGCAGAGCGATCTCGATGACCTGCGCGACGAGGTCGTGTACCTGAAAGTGAAGCTTCGCAAGGAAGGCAGCGTCAATCGGAACGAGTTCAACGACGTGCAGACCCGCCTTCAGGAGATTCGTTCGCGCGCGCGCGGCGACATGCGCAGCAGCGACAACTCGGGCGGCTGGCGGACCAACAGCGACACGGCCGGCGGCGCCTCGTCTGGCACGCGTACCGGCGGCGCCTCAGGCGGGGTGTCCGGCGGCGTGGTCGGTGACGATCGCTCGCGATCGGATCAGGGTACGGGCACACGCGCCGGCAGCACCAACAGCGCCATCCCCGCCGGGCAGGAGCTCGACGTGCGGCTGCAGAGCGAACTGTCTTCCTCAACCGCGCAGGTCGAACAGCGCTTCGAGGCGACCACGGTCGCGGACCTCTATCGCGGCAACGACGTGCTGATTCCGGCAGGCTCGGTGCTTCGCGGCGTCATCAGTTCCGTGACCAAGACGACGCGGATGGAGCGCAAGGGCAGCCTGACGGTCGCCTTCGACCAGATCGCGATTCGCGGGCGCAACTACCCGATTCGCGGGACGGTCACACAGGCGCTCGAGAGCGACGGGATCAAGGGCGAGGCACAGAAGATCGGTGCGGGCGCCGGGATCGGCGCCATCATCGGCGGCATCATCGGCGGCGTGAAAGGTGCGCTGCTCGGAGTGCTCATCGGTGGCGGCGGCACGATTGCGGCGACCGAAGGCAAGGACGTGACGCTTCCGGCTGGAACAATCCTGCGCGTCAGTTTGGATACGCCGCCGGCCGTGAGGTAGTCCGCCCGGCGGGACTCATATCTCTTTCATCACGTCCCGCGCGGCCTTGACCGTCGTGTCGATGTCGCGCGGGGTGTGAGCCCCGGAGAGAAACCACGCCTCGAACTGCGACGGCGGCAGGTAAATGCCGCGAGCGAGCATGCCCCTGAAAAACGTCGCATACGCCGTCGTGTCCGCGCCAAGCGCGGATTGATAATCTCGCACGGGTTGATCGGTAAAAAACGGCGTCAACAGAGAACCATACGCGTTCACCTGGAGCGGAACGCCCGCGTCCCGCGCGGCGTCGGCCAAGCCCGCGGCCAGGGTGCCTCCGAGCTTTGCCAGGTGCTTGTAAAGACGCGGAGAGAGTTCCTGGAGCGCCCACAGCCCGGCGGCCATCGCGAGGGGATTCCCGGAGAGTGTTCCGGCCTGATAGACCGGCCCCGCGGGCGCCACGAGCGCCATCAGGCCGGCGCGTCCCCCGTACGCGCCCACCGGCAGTCCTCCACCGATGATTTTTCCAAGACATGTGAGATCAGGGCGCACGTTGAATACTTGTTGCGCGCCGCCGGTCGCGGCGCGGAATCCAGAAATCACCTCGTCGAACACGAGGAGCATCCCGCTCCGGTCGCAAATCTGCCGGAGGCCCTCGAGGAATCCTTCGCGCGGAGGAACCAGACCCATGTTGCCCGCGATCGGCTCGACAAAAATAGCTGCAACCTGTCCAGCGTGCCGATCGGCCACGCGTTCGACCGAGCCCAGGTCGTTGTAACGCGCCAGGAGCGTGTCCGCGGCCACGGCTGCAGGCACGCCGGGACTGTTCGGCACCCCCAGCGTCATTGCTCCGGAGCCGGCCTGCACCAGGAACGAATCCGCATGGCCGTGATAGCACCCTTCGAACTTGATGATCTTGTCGCGCCTGGTCGCGGCGCGCGCCACTCTGAGCGCGCTCATCGCCGCTTCGGTCCCCGAGCTCACGAACCTCACCCGTTCCATCGAGGGCATCAGCATCGCCACGCGACGCGCGAGCCGGGTTTCGAGCTCGGTCGGAGCGCCAAAGCTGGTGCCGCGCGACGCGGTGACTGAGAGGGCCTTCAGCAGCCCCTTCGGCGCGTGTCCGTGGATGAGCGGTCCCCATGACATCACGTAGTCGATGTATGTGTGGCCGTCCGCATCTTCAATATGTGCGCCTCTGCCGCGAACGACGAAGATCGGTGTGGCGCCCACTGACTTGAACGCGCGCACGGGGCTGTCCACGCCGCCGGGAAGGATTCGCGACGACGCGGCAAACAGTTTTTCGGATTGAGGATAACGGGAACGCTTCTTACCGGCCATGCCGCGACGATAACACGATCGCATGGCGACCGGCCGGGTCGCGGATTCAACGGCAGGACGAGTGTCTCTGCCGGGGCCCGCCCGGCCACACGATCCAGCTCGCCTGACGCCCCCGGGTTCGCGAGGTGGCCCCCGATGCGGCGCATCGGCGACACGATTTGCGCGGCACACGCGGCCGCACCGGCCTTTCTAAGGGACGGGCGCGCCCGGCTACGCGAGCGCGCGCGCGGCCTCGCGCGCGTAGTACGTGATGAGGATGTCGGCGCCTGCGCGGCGGATCGACGTCAGCGTTTCCATCATGGCGCGCGGTTCGTCGATCCAGCCGTTGCGCGCCGCGGCTTTCAGCATCGCGTACTCGCCGCTGACG
>JANNHC010000418.1:0-4524 GCA_031404215.1 Acidobacteriota bacterium | reverse complement strand
CCACGACTAATTACGCGCTGCTGGCCTCGGCGTCGTCCGCGGTCATCCTGGCTTCTCTCGCATTCTCCAATGCCCGGGGACAATCGACGCTCCCGGATCAGGTTCTTACTGAACAGGTCCTTACCGTTCCCGCGGGCTTCGAAGTCGAGCGCGTGGCGGGTCCACCGCTCGTCGACCGCCCGATCGTCGCGGATTTCGATGACGAGGGCCGGCTCTATGTCGCCGATTCCTCCGGATCGAACGACCGGGTTGAAAAGCAGCTGGCGGACAAGCCTCACCGGATTGTGCGGCTCGAAGACAAGAACGGCGATGGCCGGTTCGACTCGAGTGTCGTCTTCGCTGACAAAATGATGTTTCCCGAAGGCGCGATGTGGTTTGACGGGTCGCTCTATGTCGCGGCGCCGCCGAGTATCTGGAAATTGACGGATACCGATGGCGACGGCGTTGCCGATCGACGCGAAGAGTGGTTTCAAGGAAAAACGCTGACCACCTGTGCGAACGATCTCCACGGGCCTTACCTCGGCCCCGATGGCTGGATCTACTGGACCAAGGGTGCGTTCGCCCAGCAGACCTACGAACGTCCGGGCAAGACTCCGTTGGTGACCCGCGCCGCGCACATCTTTCGCCGCCGTCCCGGCGACTCGTTGGTCGAATCGGTCATGACCGGCGGTATGGACAACCCGGTCGACGTCGTCTTCACGCCCGCCGGCGAACGGATGCTGACTGCGACGTTCCTGGAGCATCCGCAACTCGGCCGGCGCGATGCCCTGATTCACGCGATCTACGGAGGGCTGTACGGAAAGCCGCACGCGGTGATTGAGGGGCACAAACGTACCGGCGATCTGATGCCGGAGTTGACACACCTCGGGCCGGCCGCTCCATCCGGCCTCACGCGCTATGCCTCGCGTGTGTTCGGCGACGAGTATCGCGACAACCTGTTCGCCACGATGTTCAACCTGCAGAAGGTGACGCGCCACGCGCTGGAGCCGAGCGGCGCCACGTTCAAGAGCCGCGATTCCGATTTCCTCGTGTCGAACAGCCGCGATTTTCATCCGACCGACGTGCTCGAGGATGCCGACGGCAGCCTCCTCGTGATCGACACAGGCGCGTGGTACAAGCTGTGTTGTCCCACGTCGCAGCTCGCCGCACCGGAGGTGCTCGGGGCGATCTACCGCGTCCGCCGCAAAGGCGCGCCTAAAATCGACGACCCACGCGGCCGCAGGCTCGCCTGGAACGCGCTGAAGCCGGCCGATCTGGCGAAACGTCTCGACGATGCCCGGCCGGCCGTCCAGAATCGAGCGCTTCATGAGTTCGCGAAGCGTGGGAGCGGCGCGATATCCGCCCTCGATGAAGTGTTGAAGACGTCCCGCTCGGCGGACGCGCGGCGTAACGCGGTGTGGGCGCTCACGCGCATCCAGACGGCGCCCTCGCGCGAGGCCGTCCGATTCGCTTTGAAGGATAGTGAGCAGAGCGTACGGCAGGCGGCGCTTCATTCCGCCGGCGTCTGGCGTGACGGGGCCGCGCTGCCACAGCTCCTCGACGCGCTGAAATCCAACATCCCGGCGTCCCAGCGGGTGGCGGCCGAGGCGCTCGGACGCGTCGGCGACGCGAGGGCGGTCGCCGATCTGCTCGCGATAGCTGCGTCACCGCTGGACCGGGCGCTCGAGCACTCTGTGACATACGCGCTGATCGAAATCGCCGATCCGTCATCGACAGCCGCAGGGCTGCAGGCCGGATCATCTTCTCGAGCGAAGCGCGCCGCGCTCATCGCGCTCGACCAGATGGATGCCGGGGGACTGAAGCCGGAGACGATCATCTCGCTGCTCGACTCAACCGATCCGTTGATGCGAGACACCGCCTGGTGGATCGCCGGCCATCACCCGGAATGGGGCGGCGCGCTCGCCGGGTTTTTCCAGGCACACTTGACCGCCAGGAATCTCACGGATGCCGCCCGCGACGATTTGCAGCAGAAGCTCGTCCAGTTCGCAGAGAACGCCGCGATCCAGGAACTCCTGGCCGCCACAGTCGAGCGTGCGACCGCGAAAGAGGACCGTGTGACAGCGCTCCGTGCGATGGCCAGGACGCGTGCGAAGGAGTTGCCTGCTCCCTGGATCGCTCCGCTCGTGCGCGCGCTCGGCGGCCGCGATCTCGACGTGACGCGCCACGCGGTCTCGGTCGCGCGCGCGGCCCCGGCATCCAAGGAGGCAGCTTCCGACCTGCACGCGGCGCTTTTGCGCGTCGCCCGAGACTCCACTCGGCCAATCGACGTTCGTCTCGACGCGTTGGCGGCGGTCCCTGGCGGCCTTGCGAGCGTGGACCGAGAGCTGTTCGATCTGCTCCGGGCCAGCCTGGAACCCGCACAGCCTGTATCCATCCGTGTGGCCGCAGCAGGCGTCCTCGAAAGAGCGAGCCTGGGGCGCGAACAACTCGTGACGCTGGCGGAATTGCTCGGGCGCACCGGGCCGCTGGAGCTTCCGCGGCTCCTGCCCCCCTTTGATCACGGCAGCGACGAGGCGCTCGGGTTCGCGATGATCGCGGCGCTCGAGCAATCGAAGGGCCGGTCCAGTGTCCGCGCTGATATCCTCCGTCCGCGCCTGGCGAAATACCCAGAGTCCGTGCAGAAAAAGGGGGAAGCTCTGCTGGCGTTGCTCAATGTCAATTCCGCGAAGCAAGGGCAGCGGCTCGAAGCGCTGCTCGCGGCGAGCGCGGGGGGCGATGTTCGCCGCGGACAGACGGTGTTCAATAGTCCCAAGGTGGCGTGTTTGTCCTGTCATGCGATTGGTTATATGGGGGGGAAGATCGGTCCCGATCTGACGAGAATCGGCCAGATTCGCAGCGAGCGGGATCTGCTGGAGGCGATCGTGTTCCCGAGTGCCAGCTTCGCCCGCGGCTACGAGCCAGTCATCGTTACGACGGAATCGGGTGAGACCCACAGCGGGGTGCTGCGGAGCGATCTGACGGATGTGGTGGTGCTGGCAACAGGGGCCGGTGCGGACACCCGGATTCTGCGCCGGGATATCGTGGACATGCAGCCGGGCGCCGTGTCGGTGATGCCGCCGGGCCTGGACGAACAACTTTCGCGACAGGAGCTGGCCGACCTTCTGGCGTTCCTGAAGGCCACAAGGTCCGGCGCGAACTAGACACTAGGGTCGATGATGATGAAAAGCTTAATTTCGGTCATTGCACTGGTTGTTTCACTCCCGCTGGGTTCACCGAGCGATCAGGCCGCCAGAGAACCGAAGCCAGTCGCGATTTTCGACGGCAAGACCTTCGAGGGTTGGGAGGGCGACCTGAAGATCTTCCGCATCGAGGACAACGCGATTGTGGGCGGCTCGCTCAAGGACAAAATCGCCCGAAACGAGTTCCTCTGTACCACAAAGACCTACGGTGACTTCGAGGTTCGGCTGAAGACGAAGCTTCTCGGCGGCGATGGTGCCAACGCGGGAATCCAATTCCGCACGAAACGCATCCCCAACCACCACGAGGTCGCGGGGTACCAGGCCGATATGGGCACAGGCTGGTGGGGTGCGCTGTACGACGAATCCCGGCGGAACAAGATCCTCAAGGGTCCCGACCAGGCGACGATGAAAGGCGTGGTCAAGAACGGCGAGTGGAACGACTATGTGATCCGCGCGGCGGGGAAGCGCATCCAGCTCTGGATCAACGGCGTCCAGACCGTCGACTACATCGAAGAGGATCCGACGATCGACACCACCGGAGTGGTCTGCCCTCAGATCCATGGCGGCCCACCGAGCGAGGCTTGGTACAAGGACATCACGATAGTGGACTTGACGAGGTAAGCCGTTAAAGGGCCGCGCGATTGACCAACCAGGCCACCCCGAAGCCTCACGCAGGGTCGCTGCTCTCGCTGCACCGCCCGACGGGCCGGCTTCTCATGTCCACTGCGCTAGGCGTGATCACGTTCGCGTGGCTCACGCCGTCGCGGATCGAGTGGTCGGTCCGCGCGATCGCCGGGTGGGATGTGGCCTCGCTCGCGCTCCTGGCGTTCGCCTGGACCATCATCCTGCGCGCCGACGCCGGGGAGACGAAGCGGCGTGCCGGCGAGGACGATCCCGGGCACCACATGGTGTTTCTCATCGCGCTCCTGGCGAGTCTGATCAGCCTGTTCGCTGGGGCGGTGGTCCTGCGCAAGGTCAGGGCCTTCACGGGCGCCGAGGAGGTGACGTGGACGCTGCTCACGCTTGCCGCGGTGGCGCTGTCGTGGTTCGTGACCCATACCGTGTACACATTCAGGTACGCGCACATGCACTACCGAATGAGCTGGACAAACGACAAGAGCTCGGACGGGGGACTCCAGTTCTGTGGCACAGAGGAGCCATCGGACATCGATTTCGCCTACTTTGCGTTCACGATCGGCATGTGCTTCCAGGTGTCTGACGTGGTTGTCAAGACGACGCAGATGCGTCGCGAGGTGCTCCTCCACGCCGTGCTCTCGTTCGCCTACAACACCGTGATCCTCGCGCTCGCCTTGAACCTCGCCGTCAATCTGATGTCATGATCCAC
>JANNHC010000417.1:0-2287 GCA_031404215.1 Acidobacteriota bacterium | reverse complement strand
CGATGAATTGTTCGAGCTTCTGCGTGACCGCAGCACCGGTCGCGTGCGGCAGCAGCACCAGGAGGTCGATGTCGGAGTAGGGATACAACTGCCCCCGGCCGTAACCGCCGACAGCCACCAGCGCCAGCGTGGGGGGCATGGCCAGATGCTGCCATACGGTTCTCAGTTGCTCGTCGATCAGCAGCCGGTGGCGCCGCAGCAGGTCACCCGGCGAGCGGCGCTCGAGGTAGCGGTGCTCAAGCGCGCGACGCTCCTCGGCAAGCCGGCTCTTCCAGCGCGCGCAGGGTGAAGGCAATACTACGGTAGAAACGCTCGCTGGCTGCGGCGCGCTAGCCATGCGCCGCCGGCACGAATTCTGGCAGCGGTGGGGCGCCGCTCGACAAGGTGAGCACTTCGAAGCCGCTGGCCGTGACGAGCACGGTATGCTCCCATTGCGCCGACAGGCTGTGGTCCTTGGTGACGATCGTCCAGCCGTCGGCCATCTGGCGAATGTCGGCGCGCCCGGCGTTGATCATCGGCTCGATGGTAAAGGTCATGCCCTCCTCGAGCACCAGGCCGGTACCCGGGCGCCCGTAATGAAGCACCTGCGGCTCTTCGTGAAACTTGCGGCCGATGCCGTGGCCGCAGAATTCGCGCACCACGCTGTAGCCGTTGTGTTCCGCGCAACTTTGGATCGTGTGGCCGATGTCGCCAAGCCGCGCCCCGGAGCGCACCATGGCGATGCCGCGCCACATGCAGTCGTACGTGATGTCGCACAGGCGGCGCGCCTGCACCGAGGGCTGGCCGGGTACGATCCCGGCGTCCTCGGCGGCGGAGCATCCGGCCAGGGTCGCCACAGCGCGTGGGGTAGGACGCGGTTGTGGATTTCCCAGCCGGCGTCCTGGCCAGGGACGTCGGGAATCGATGCGTCACCGAGCAACGCGGATACCAGCCCCATCGCGCCGGAAATGCGTGGAATCCGCTGAGGAGCGCGGCGGGGTTCTTACGACTGGCGTAACGGCTTACGATCGAGGTCTCCTGTGATGAGCGGCTCGTCCACGAACCGGCCGGCAAAACTCCGCTGGGGGGTTCTTGGAGCGGCTCGGATTGCCATCAAGAAAGTGATCCCCGCGATGCAGCGCGGCGCGTGGACCGAGGTCCTCGCCATCGCGTCGCGCGCAGAGGCGAAGGCACGGGAGGCCGCCTCCGCGCTCGGCATTGCGAAGGCATACGGTTCCTACGACGCCCTGCTGGCCGATCCCGACATCGACGCGGTGTACATTCCGCTTCCCAACCACCTGCACGTCGAATGGACGACGCGCGCGGCCGAGGCGGGCAAGCACGTGCTGTGCGAGAAGCCCATCGGGTTGACGGCCGCGGACGCCGAACAGTTGATCGCGGTACGCGATCGCACCGGCGTACGAATCCAGGAAGCCTTCATGGTCCGGACGCATCCGCAGTGGCTCGGCGCGCTCGAGATCGCGAGGTCCGGGCGTATCGGCGCCGTGCGCGCGATCACCGGCTATTTCAGCTTCTTCAACGACGACCCGTCGAACATTCGCAACGTCAAGGCGTACGGGGGCGGCGGCATCCTCGACATCGGCTGCTACCTCGAGAACACCGCCCGGATGATCTTCGAGGACGAACCTCACCGGGTGTGCGCGCTCGTCGAGACGAGCGCCGCCGCGGGCGTTGACTGGATGGCCTCGATGATTCTCGACTTCGACGGCCGGCATGCCACCGGCACCTGCAGCACGCAGCTGGCTCACGGGCAGCGCATCACGATTACGGGAACGTTGGGCCGAATCGAGATCGAGATTCCGTTCAACGCACCCAACGATCGACCCTGTCACATTCATGTCGAGGACGCGCCCGCCGGCGCCGTGCCGGATCGCCATCCGGTCGAGTTCGAGACGTGCGACCAGTACACGATTCAGGGGGACCTGTTTTCGCGGGCTGTTCTCGACGAGGCACCCGCGCCGTACCCGCTCGAGGATTCCGTCGGCAACATGCGCGTCATCGACGCCTTGTTCCGCTCGGCGGCATCCGAAACGTGGGAGCCCATAAATCCCTCATCCCTAATCCCTCATCCCTAATCTAATCCCTCATCCCTAAACTAATCCCTCATCCGATCCCTAATCAGGAATCAGGAATCGCGAATCTCCGGGTTCCTGGAAAGGATTAGCGATTGGGGATCAGAGAGCAGCGGTCGCAGGAGTGGGGATGAGGATGAGGGATGAGGATGAGGGATGAGGATGAGGGATGAGGGATGCGGGATGAGGGATGCGGGATGAGGGATTAGGGATTA
>JANNHC010000416.1:0-4217 GCA_031404215.1 Acidobacteriota bacterium | reverse complement strand
AAAGCAAGATCTTGACGGTATGGGGGGAGGATAACGATCCGCGCGTGCAGAGGCAAGCACGGAGCGCGCAGTGGCCAGTAGCCGGACAACTGGCCACTGGCCACGGGCGACAGTTTAGAAGCTCACTTTCGCCGCGATCTGCAGTTGCCGCGGCAGGCCGTTCTGCGCGGTGATCGTGCCGAGCGCGGTGCTGATCGTGTTGGTGTTCGGATTCGACAGGTTGGCCCGGTTGAGCGCGTTGTACGCCTCGACACGGAACTGGAACTGCCGGCTGCCTCCGAGACTGACGTTCTTGAGCAGGCTGAGGTCGAGCACGGCGTACCCCGGCCCGCGCACCTCCGGGAAGCGGCTTGGCTGCGTTCGTACGTTCGAGACCAGCTGCTGCGCCGAGGCTCGATTGAACGCGTTCACGTTGAACCACTGACTCACGCCCGGATTGTCGGCCATCACGTCGTCGATGCCCATGCCACTGGCGAACAGGAAGTTGCCGAACCCGATCGGCGCCCCGCTCTGCGCCTTGAAGATGTAGCCAACCTGCCACCCGCCGAGCAGGGCGTTCGTGACCCCCGCCGCGGCCCGCCCGTACCGGCGATCACGGCCGAACGGCACCTCGGTGAGCCCACTCGCGACGAAGGTGTGCTTGCGATCCCACTGGCTGATCACACGCTCCAGCGTCGTGTCGGAGTCGTTGAGGTAGCCGCTCTCGGTCATCGCGCGCGACCAGGCATACGCCATCTGCACGGTGAATCCGTTGGCCATGCGCCGCTCGAGGCGCGCCTGCAGCGCCTGGTAATCGGACTGCCCGTTTGTCTCGGTCGCCTGCACCGAGGTGAATTGTGGGTGCGGTCGCAGAAGCTGGCTGCGCGCGACGTTCGCACCCGTGAGCCCGGTGGCGACCAGGCCAATGAACGGGTTGGGCACCTGCTGCGACAGCAGGTTGTTCGTCGCATCGTCACGCACCGGCGACTTCGAGAGGTACTGCTGCGGCACGGGATTCAGCTGGCGCAGCACCGGCAGGTTCTCGCCGTGAGCGCCGACGTACGTCGCCTCGATCAGCAACTGCAACGGCATCTCGCGCTGAAAGCCGAGCGACCAGCGGTGATTGCGAGGGTTCTTGGCGTCGCCGACGTAGGGGAAACCCACACCCAGGCCGGCGTTGGTCATCAGGCCGAGCGCGGACCCGACCGGCTCGAGCAACCCGTCGGGGAACGGGTTCGCCAACGTCGCCCGGAAGGTCTGGCCGTTGTCGAGCGACGGCGTGAGCGCCGTGTCGCGAGAGTAGCCTACCTGGTTGACGGTGATTCGGTTCGTGCCGAGCACGTCATAGAACAGCCCGTAACCGCCACGCACCGATGTCTTCGGCGACACCAGCCACGCGAAGCCGGCCCGCGGCATGATGTTCGCTGAATTCCGCTCCCACGCCTGGCTTGGACCTCCTGTGTCGGGATACAGGAGTCCGCCGCGCACCTTGAACTGACCGGCCGGTATCTCGGCGATCGGACTACGCGCGTACGCCGCCTCGGCGGCCGCGGCGATCGCCGGCGCCGTCGTGAAGTCGAAGCCGCTGACGAGACGATTCTGCGCCTCGGTGAGGGGCTCTTCGAGCTCCCAGCGAAGACCGAGGTTCAACGTCAGGTTGTCCCGCACGCGCCAGTCGTCGTGAGCATAAAACGACAGCACGCTGCTTTTTTCCCGGTACGCCGCCGGGCGGCTCATCGTGCCGCCAGTGGGCAGCCCCAGCAGGAACGAGGCAAAGTCCTGCCCGAACGGCGCCGCCGTCGAGTTATCGAGCGGGCCGCGCGTCCAGGTCGTGCTGAAGTTGATCTGCGGCGCCGACGCGGTCGAGAACCGGCTCGCATCCTCGATGTAGTAGCGGTACTCCGAACCGAACTTCATGCTGTTCCGCCCGACGAGCCACATGAGGTTGCCGGTCGCGGAATAGACATCGGTCGTGAACCAGCCGTCGCCCGACTCCGAGACGCCAAAGTCCTGGAAGTTGTCGTAGTTGATGAAGGGGAATGCCGCTTTGTCCTTCGGCACGAGCCCGACGAGCTGCGACGAAAAACCCAGCGTTGAGAGATCGAAGCCCTGGCTGCGCCGGCGCTCGGGGAACATCTGCCGTGTGAAGCCGCCGCGAACGTTGACCAGCAGGTTGTTCCTGAGCGTATATGCGTCGTCCAAACCGAGAATACGGTTCTTGCGGTTCAGGAAGATCCCCGTCGCAATGTTGTCGAACCGATCGTCTTTCTCCTCTTGCCAGTAGTCCCAACTGAACCGGCCGTACACGCGATGTTTCGCCGACAGGTTGTGATCCACCCGCCCGGTGGCCGTGTAATAGGTCTCGAACGCGACCGCCGTCGGGTTCTGGTAGTTCTGCTGGCCGTCGGCCGTCCCGGTCTGATTCGGCAGCGCGAAGAACTCGAGGATCTTCTTCGCGGCCGGATCGATCATGCCGGACGGGATGATGTTGCCTGGAAACGGATCGCGGACGAAGCGCCCAGGGGTCGTCGGGCTCGGCCGGGTGGTGAAGGGATTGTAGATCTGATACTGCGGACTAATCGCGAGCAGATCGGAGAAGTCGCCATTCCGCATCTTCGCCGTAGGCACCGTGAGGATTTGCGGGGCCGGAACCTTGAAGGGGTTCGCTTCGACGTTGGCGAAATAGAACGTCCGCTTCGACCGGATCGGGCCACCGATGGCGCCGCCGAACCGGTTGTCGTCGTACTTGCGCTTGGGCCGGTTGCCGATCCGGTCGAAGTAGTTCCTGGCGTCGAGCGTCGAGCCACGAAACCACTCGTAGACCTGCCCGCGAAGCGCGTTGGTGCCGCTCTTCGTCACCAGGTTCACGACCGCCCCCATCGTGTTGCCGATAGCGGCGTCGTAGGAGCTCGTGTGGATCTTGAATTCCTCGACTGATGCCGAGGGCGGGCTGTAGGCCACCCGGTCGTTTGCGACGTTCGACACGCCGTCGATGGTGAAGTCATTCTTTTTCTCGCCGACCCGTCGGTCGAGAACAGCGACAGGCCGTTGTTGAACGCGGCCTTGCGCGACCGGAGGTCGGTCACGACCGTGACGCCGGGCGCCAGAATCACGAGTTCTACGGGGCTGCCTTCGCGAATCGGCAGTTCCGCGATCCGGCGCGCGTCGACCACCTGACCGAGCTCGGCTGTCGTCCGATCGACCGTCGCAGCGTTCGCCGTCACCGTCACTTCGTCGGTGATGGCTCCGACCTTCAGCGTGGCATCGACCGTCAGCAGATCCGCGACGTGCAGTTCGATCCTGTCGCTGATGAATTTGCCGAACCCCGCCAGGCTGACCGTCACGCGGTAGGTCCCCGGGTTCAGGAACGGGGCCCGATAACTCCCTTGCTCGTTCGTCGTGGTCGGCGTTACGACGCCGGTCGCGAGGTTGAGGACTTCAACAGTCGCGCCGGGGACGGCGGCGCCGCTCGTATCGACCACGCGGCCCTGGAGGGTGCCCCGGGACTCCTGTGCCGACGCGCGGGTGGGCGCGAGCGCGATCGTGACAAGCGCGCAGAGGATGATGCACGAGCGAAGGCGATCGATCATGGCGGGTTCGTCCTTGAAAAGGCGCGGAACCGGGACCGCGCGTGGTTCACGATTGCCCTGAGACGCCCTCCGGGTCGAATCCCGCAGGCACGGTCTCCGTTCCGTTCCGGCCGCGGAGACCCGAGCGGGAGCACGTTATCAGACGACCCGAGTATACCGACAGATCGGCCCCACTCGACATGGCAACGTTCCCGTCCCGCCGTGCCGAGAACAGGCCGTCGTGTGGCGGCGACGGCTCGGCCCCCGGTGTGATGCGCCCCAGCCGCCGGGTAGTGGGTCCGTTTGAGATTTTTAAGGTTTCGACGGAAACAAGTACATGACTACGAGCAACCCCACGACACCGCCAGTGGTTGTCGTCGTAACGATGGTGAGCAACACATTATCTGAGAGAACGGCACGCTGAACAGCGGCGGGTATTCATCTTCGGTCGGAGGGGTCGCTAGTTGCGGTGGTCGTTGCCTTGCCTCTGCTTATCATCGTCCTCATCAAGCATCCAGAGCCAGATTCTCCTGGGCAGAGCGACTTGCCGGTCATATGGGCCGAAGTTGCGACGGCGGATCATCTTCACGATGGCAACGCCGGATGAGACAACCAGGAGCAACCACAAGGCTGCCAAAAGGACACGATCACCGGCAGAACCAGCTCGCA
>JANNHC010000415.1:0-1709 GCA_031404215.1 Acidobacteriota bacterium | reverse complement strand
CTCCATGTATTCGCAGAATGCCCGCTTCGAGAACAACGAAGTGACCGGCAACCTGCTCGGCGCCGCGCTGATGATGTCGGACCGCCTGGTGCTGCGCGGCAACCGCATTCAGCAGCACCGCGAGGGGGCCGCCGCCTACGGAGTGCTCCTCAAAGACATCGGCGACCTCGTGGCCGAGGACAATGAGATTCTGGCGAACCGGGTAGGCATCTACGCCGAGGGGGTCCCCTCGAACCCGTCCCGCGAGGCCGTGTTCGCCCGCAACCTGATCGCCGGCAACGAAGTGGGCCTTGCCCTCCAGAGCAATGCCGCGCTCACGATGACCGACAACCGCATTGCGGAGAACCTCACGGACGTGCGGCCGCTCGGCCGCCAGCTCTCCCCGGCCATGCGGTGGTCGCGCGACGGGCGCGGCAACTCGTGGGGCCAGTACCGCGGGTTCGATGCGGACCGCGACGGCATCGGGGACGTTCCGCACACGCTCGAAGACGCGATGGACGCGCTCGTCCGCCGCAACCCGCTCGTGCAGGCGTTTCTTTACACACCCGCCCACCTGGCGCTCGAGGCCGCGGCCCGCATGTTCCCGCTCTACCGTCAGGCGCCGGTCCTGGTCGACGATCGCCCGCTGATGGCGATCCCCAGCCGAGGCCCACGATGATCGCGATCACGGACGTCACGAAACGCTACGGCCGCCGCGTGGCCCTGTCGTCGGTCTCGCTCACCCTGCATCCCGGCGAAGTGACGCTGCTGCTCGGCGCGAACGGCGCCGGCAAATCGACCCTGCTGCGTTGCCTGTTGGGCATCACCGACTTCGACGGCGAGATCCGGGTCGCCGGCCGCGATCCGCGTACCGAGGGACGAGCGGTCCGCTCGCTCATCGGCTACATGCCCCAGAGCGGCGGGCTGCATCTCGATCTCACGGTCGACGAGACGATGCGGCTGTATGCAGACATCCGGCGGGCGCCGCGTGAGCGGGGCGCCGTGCTGCTCGAGGAAGCCGGGCTGACCAGCCACGCCTCGACAAAGGTCGGGGAGCTCTCCGGCGGGATGCGACAGCGTCTTGGCTTCGCGCTGGCCTTGCTGACCGATCCACACATTCTCGTGCTCGACGAACCGAGCGCCAGTCTCGATACCGCCAGCCGGACGTGGCTGGCCGGGCGGCTGCGTGGTGTTGCCGCCGAAGGCCGGATCGTCCTGGTGTCGACGCACGCGGGGCAGGAGTTGATGGACTCGTGCCACCGGTGCGTCGTGCTCGAAGACGGCCGCGTGGTCGCGTGCGACGGCGGGCCTGCGGCGCCGAATGCCGCGGCGCGCGGAACCGCCGTGGTGCGGGCGGGTTCGATCGCGCCGGTCGTCCGGAAAGAGCTGCGTGACGCGGTCGGCAACCGCTGGCTGATCGGGTATGCGGCGCTGCTCGGCACACTCGGGCTCGCGGCCACCGCAACGGGCCTCGAGAGCACATCCGGGCTTGCGCTGCAGGCGTTCGGCCGGACAACCGCAACGCTGATGAACCTGTGCCTGCTGCTCGCCCCACTGGTCGCGGTACTGATGGGCGCCGGCTCCATTGCGGGTGAGCGCGAGCGCGGGACGCTGGAGCATCTGCTTGCGCAGCCGCTCACACGCACGGGCCTGCTGCTCGGCAAGCATGCCGGCCTGCTCGCGGCGCTGGTGATCGCGACGCTTGCGGGATTCCTGCCCGCGGGCGTGCT
>JANNHC010000414.1:0-26383 GCA_031404215.1 Acidobacteriota bacterium | reverse complement strand
GCAGTGCGATAAGCCTGCCACGGGAGACTCACGGAGTCGATGAATTTAGTCTCGGAGAATCAACAGGTTGCGGCGTGTAGTATGAACGTTCGAGGGCCCCTGATGAGCCCTGAAGAGTACAGACTATTTACAAAATTACACCACCCGTATGACCTGGCGCCACGCCGCTAGCGTTTGTCGACCGCGACCTGGATCAGCTTGCGGAACTTCACCGGTACGCCCGCCCGCCACGAGCGCGGGCTTATAGCGCCATTCGCGCGCAGCGGCGATGAGCAGCGGGTCGTACATCGCGTGAATGGACATGCGAATCTTAAGTCCGGTGACCCGACCCTGCTCATCAATGGCGACTTCGAGCAGGCCGCGGTCGTGCACCGTTGACGCGAGCGTGCTCGGCACGCGGGGGACGTCCTGGCGCAGCGCAACCGGCGGCGTGACGCCCGCGTCCTCGGCTGTCCAGACCTGCGATGGTTTGGGTGCGGCCGGTACCGCGACGGGTGGCGGGACCGGGGCTTCGACTTTCGGCGGCGGTGGCGGCGCGGCCGCCGCGGATGCAAGGTCAACGAACCCGTTCGCCAGGGTGCGAAGGTCACCCAGCCGTCCAACCATCTGCGGATCGTTCAACAGCGTCACGAGGCTTCTGAACTGTTCTTCCGCCGACGCATATTCCTTGCGGTCGAAAGCGGCCTTGGCCCCGGCGTAGCGCGTGGAGGCGATCTCCGGCAGCAGCCGCTGGCGCACGTCGCTGAAGGCGGCGCGCACCCGCGGCGACGCCTCCGCTTCTCCCGGCATGAACAGCGGATCGACGGTCACGACGGCCGCTATCGCGCTCTCGGCTTCGGGGCCGCGCCCGAGCGCGAGCAGGCAGAGCGATCGATACTGTTCGATGGACTTGCGATCCGACCCGACGCCATCCGACGGCTGGAGACCGTTGAGCACGGCAAGCGCTTCGTCGTAGCGGGCGGAGGCATACAAATCCCGGGCGGCGCTCAGCGGGTTCTCGCGACCGTCTCGCAACTGCGCGGAGGCGGGAGAGGCCAGCGCGACCGCCAGCAAAACGGTACCGAGCGTTCGGCTCTTCATAACACACCTTAGTTCTGCGGTTGTGGCCCCCGCGTGCCTGACGCACAACCGAGACGAGCACACGACGTGCTTATTTCATATCGACGCTGACGCGCAGCGGCGCGCCAAGCGTCACCGAGATCGCGTGTCGCTTCTCGCCCAATTGCGGATGCTTGAAGACGACTTCATGCGGCCCGATGGCGACGCTCAAGTTGCCCATGGGCGTTTCGCCGACGCGACGTCCGTCGATCCACACCTCGGCCCAGGGCGCGGCGTTGAGGTTCACGACTCCCATCGGCAGTTCGAGTGCCACCAACGCGACCTTGCCGGGCCCGACCTGCACGACTCTCGTCGCGCGATATCCCAGCGACTCGTTGACGAAATCAAGCTCGTGACGGCCCGCCGCGATCATGAGCCGGTCGGCGTCCGTCGTTCCGATCAGGCGTCCCTGCTCGCGGATCTCCACGGCAAATGGGGCCTTCACGGAGACCCAACCCGAAACCGGCCCGGCGGACGCTGCGGCACCGATCGGCGCCACCAGCGACGCCGTGCCTCCGGCCTGCACCGTCACGGTGTGCCGCACGGTCACGCCGTCGCTCTGCAACTCGACACGGTGATCGCCTGGCGCCAGATCGGCGATGGTGACCGGCGCCACGCCGCGCTCAATCCCGTCAACGATGACCTTGGCCCCCGCGGGCTCGGACTGGACCGCCAGCTGACCGGCCACCGGCGCTTCGGCGAATTCCAGATACTGAGAGACTTCGGCCCCGGCGGTCACGTTGATCGGAATGACGCGCGGCACACCCCGTCCGCGCAACTCGAGGATGTGCGATCCCGGAGCCACCGTCAGGCGCGCGGGGGTGCGTCCCTGTTCAACGCCGTCCACGAAGACCGGGATGCCCGACGGGTTGGACTGGACGACCAGGGCGCCCATCACCGGCGCGGCCACCGCCTTGCCGAAAAACTTCATCGCCAGGGCGCCGCCGCCCGCGAGCACGATCAGGAGCGCGGCAATTGCCGCGAACTGTCCGTACGGCTTCCGTTCCCGCGAGGCTTCGGGCGCCGAGACAGGCATCGCCGTAAACAGCGCATCCGGATTGAACCGTGCGTTCGGATCAACCGCCGCCCGCACGAAGCCCGGAAGCGGCTCGGGTCCGAGCAGGTCGGTGAGATTGCGCGCCGCGGCCATCGCGGGGGCCTCGACCGCGCGCTCGTCATGCGCCGCAGGCTGAAGCCGTGTGAGCGGCGGATTGTCCGGTTCGTTGCGCGGGCCGACCGCGACGTCCGCCCGCTTCGGCACCACCGGGGCGACAGGCCCCAGGCGCGGCGACGCGAGCGCCGCGGACAGATCCTCGACGGGCCTGGCAGCCTGGATGACCGTTTCAATGCGGGGCGCCGACTCCACGACGGGCGGCTCCAGCCACGAAGCGTTGTACCGGGAGAGGAAGGTCTCGAGCGCAACCGGCGCGGCCACGTACATCCCGTCCTCCGACACCACCTCGTCCAGCGCGGTCATCGCTTCGGGCGCTGAGGCGAACGAGCGACGCACGTCGATCTGCAGCGCGCGCGCCAGCCAGGTGCGCAGCGGCTCCGAGAGCGGCTGTTCGTCACCGAGCGCCGAACGCTCGCGCGCTTCGTTCAGGAGATCCGGTATGCGGTGCGGGTACTCGTCGGCGCCAAGCGGGCGCCCGAGGATGAGCGCCAGCGCCACGAGGCCCACGCCGGTGACGTCCGCTCGATGATCGAAACGGGGGAGCCCCGCGCTGGGCGGCATGGCGACGCGGAATTCCTGCCAGAGCCGATCGCGGCCGAACTGCAGTTGCTCGATAGCCGCGCCGAGCACATGCTCGACGATGACAAGCCGCGCATTCGGGGTCACGACGAGGCGCTCCGGAGCGATCAGGCCGTGGGCCACATCGCGCGCGTTCTCGTGGAGCACGGCGACGGCGGGCACGAGCTGGCGAATCAGGCACAGCGCGGCGTTGACGTCCAGCTGCAGGTGCTTTTCCTGCGCGACGCGCAGAATGTCGGACAGGCGCGTGCCTTCGAGATGGTCCGAAACGATCGCGAGCGCGGAGGTCGGCGCCATCGCACGATCGACGCGGCGGACGCGCACGTAATAGGCATGCCGGAAGTTCGCGAGCCGAGCGGTTCGCTCTCGAAGCGCGAACTCGAAGGACGGGACGGACGTCAGCGCCGGACGCAGCCGCAGGATCTGCAGCAGTTCCCCCGTGGCGCCGTCTGCCGCGACGACGCGCTCACCGAGGCCGTCGGAAAAGAGCGGAGCTTCCGGGCGATCGTTGGTCGCAAGGCTGGACATGACAACGCTTCCAGTGCAACCACAAGACCAACGCGCCAAATTTGAACAAACACTGCAACTCCATGAAACAACGGAGCTCCGCGGTGATTGAAGCCCGTCCGGCGAAGGCCTGGCGTTTACAGGCTTGTCAGTTTCCTCGCCAATTCTGTAATTCGGTTATGCTCCACCCGTCGATGCGGCGGCGCGCAGTTGCGATCTTCGTGGCGTTTCTGGCACTTGCCGTCCTCTGGACGTGGCCGCTTGCCTCGCACCTCTCCTCGCGAATACCCCACGACCCGGGCGATCCGATCCTGAACATCTGGCTGCTCTGGTGGAACGCGCACGCGATTCCCTTCACGGAGCGGTGGTGGAATCCGCCGATCTTTTTCCCGATGCCCGGTGCGCTGGCGCTTTCGGAACACCTGGCCGGCATCGGGCTGTTCGCCACGCCGGTCCAGTGGCTCGGCGGGAGTGCCCTTGCCGGATACAACGTCGCGCTGATTCTTTCCTTCGCACTTTCCGGCTTCTTCACGTTTCTGCTCGTGCGCCGCCTGCTGGCGGCGTCCTGTGCGCCGCCGACGCGGGACGTGGCGGCCCTCTGCGCGGCGCTGGCGTACGGCTTCGGACCGTATCGTGCGGGACAGCTGGCCCACCTGCAGGTGCTCACGTCCCAATGGATGCCACTGGCGCTCCTGGCCATGCATGCGTACGCGAAAGATGGCGGGTGGAGATGGCTGCTGCTGTTCGCCGCGGCGTGGTTGCTCCAGGCGCTGTCGAACGGTTACTACCTGCTGTTTTTTTCCGTCCTCGTCGTGCTGTGGCTGGCATGGTTCGTCGAGTGGCGAAGGGCGCCGGCGCGCGGTCTCGCGCTGGGGGCGGCCTGGGTGGCTGCGTCGCTGCTCCTGATTCCGATCCTCCTCAAGTACTCCAGTATTCAGCGGGGCCTCGGCCTGGCGCGAACCAGCGGAGAAATGGTGCTCTTCAGCGCGAAGCCGTCCTCCTTTCTCAATGCCTCCGGGATGCTCGCGTTATGGCCGTCAGCGACCGCGCTGACGACGGAGGAGTTCCTGTTTCCAGGGGTGACCTCGGTGGCTCTCGTCGCGGGAGCGATGGCGGTCGCGCTCCGGGGACGCGCCCGCGCGCAGCCCGTCGAGCGATCGGCGTTCGTGTTCTACGCCGGCGCGGCGGCACTCATGTGGGCGCTGGCGTTTGGCCCTGCGCCTCCGGGGTCAGGCGCCCAGGGGTGGTTTCATCCGTACACGTTGCTCGCGTGGCTGCCGGGTTTCGACGCGCTTCGCGTACCGGCGCGATTCGCGATGCTCGCGACGCTGTGCTTCTCGATCGCGGGCGGCATCGCGTTCACCCGGATCACTCCTCGCGGCACGCGCGCACGGTGGCTCGTGGCCGGGGCTGTCATTGCGGGGCTGATGGCCGATGGGTGGATGCGCGCGATGCCGCTCGCGCCCCCGCCCGGACGAGTGATACTCCCGGATATTCCGCAGGCGCTGGTGCTCGACCTTCCGGCGAACGTGGGACCGGTTGACGTGGCGGCGATGTACCGCCAGACGCTGCATGGACGACCGATCGCCAACGGATACAGCGGGTACACGCCGCCCCATTACGCCATCATGTCGCTCGCGCTTCGACGCGGGGATCCGAGCGTCATCGAGGAGCTCGCCCGAGGGCGGCCGTTGGTTATCACGATTAACCAGGCGCTCGATACAGGAGAGGCGCTGCGACGGCTCGTAGAGGGACTGCCCGGCATAGAGGCTCGAGGCGTATCGAGCGGCGGCGCGCTGTTCGTGCTGCCCGCGCGGCCGGCGTCCCGTGTGGCGCCGGTCGGCGACCCATGGCCGGCATCAATTCGCGAGGTCGCACGGGATGATATCGAAATCGATCTGGGCGAGCCGCGAGTTGTGCGCACGATCGGCTTCCACCTGCAATGGCATTACCTGGATCTCGACCGCCGGATTGCGATCGAAGCCTCGGTGGACGGCCAGCGCTGGTCGTCCATCTGGGAGGATTGGACTGGCGGTCCGGCATTCGCCGCCGCGCTGACCGACCCGCGTGAAGCGCCCGTCAGGCTCACCGTCCCGGACGTAACCGCCAGGTACGTGCGGGTTCACCCGGCGCCGCTGTGGCTGCGGCGAGCGATCCGGATCTATGGACCGCAGTGACGTCCGCTCCCCCACCCCGGGGGTCGGCGACCTACGGTTTCTTTCCCGGCAGCCATTCCGGTTTGAACTTCGAATTCGCAAGCCAGAGGACCGGGGCCAGCATGGACCGGATGGAGTCGGTCATGTGCGCGAAGTCGATTGTTCCGGCTGCGTCCGACGGCCGGTGGTAGTCCGTGTGCAGGCCGAAGCTCGAGACGGTCTGGGCGATGACACCGCGCCGCGCGAGCTGAATATTGTCCGAGCGCGAGAAGAAATCCTGATCCGGGTGCGGGTCGGCGACGATCTTCGCCCCTCGACGCGCGAGCGCGGGACCGAGCGTGCTGCGCTCGTACCCGGTCAGCCACAACGTGTGCGCCGGCACCGCCTTGTCGGGCCGCCCGATCATCTCGAATTCAAGGTTTGCCACGATTCTCTCGAGCGGAACCGGGGGCAGGTCGATGAAATGCGAGGCGCCGGCGCCTCCGGATTCCTCGCTGCCGAACCACGCAAAGATGATGGTGCGCCGCGGGCGCTTCCCGGCGGCCATGGCTTCGGCGAGTTCCAGCACCGCAATCGATCCGGACGCGTCGTCGTCCGCGCCGTTGAAGATGGTGTCGGCTCCGGCGGCCGCCCCGCCGGCGGGCACCCGGTTGCCCAGATGGTCGAGGTGCGCGGTCAAGAGGATGACGTCGCCGGCAGCCGCCGGGGCGCGGCCCGTCAAACGGCCGATCGCATTCCACGTGTGCGCCACCACGGCTGGCTTGGCTTCCGCCTCGAGCTGCACCGTTGTGCCGTCAGGAAGCCCGGCGAGCGCCGCGTAGCTGTCTTTGTCGAGCGCGATCGCGGCGCGCACGGGTACGCCGGCGATGTGCTGCATCGCCAGCGGCCGGACTGGACCGGCGAGCCGGCGCGCGCGAGCAGGTTCGGTCTCCGCGGCCAGCACGATGGCGGCAACGGCCGTCTCGGCAGTCGCAGGTGGCGCGACCCCTTCGGGCAGCAACAGGGCCGCGCCTCTCGTCACTGCCGCGCCGGGCCTATACGTCTGAAGAGGACCGGTCAGCGCGGCCCCGCCAAGTCTCGAGACGACGATCTCCTGGCCGTGCGTGAACCGTCGTCCCGCGAATGACAGCACCGGCGGAGCGGTGAGCTCGCTTCGCTCGATGCGCACGTCCTGCACATATCCGCCGTCGTCGCCGAGCGGCTCGATCCCCCAACGGCGCATCTGGGATCCGATGTAGGTCGCGGCAATCCATTCGTCGCGGGTACCGCTGCCTCGACCATTGAGCGCGTCGCCGGCGAGGAATTCCATGTGCCCGCGGACCGATGCCTCCGTAATCCGAGAGGCCGCCTTCGGCGCCGTCTCGACCGCGACAGGGACCACAAGGGCGACAGCGATGAATAGCGAAAGAAGACGGATCACGGAGGGATTGTAACCAATTGAGGTGCCAAGAGTGCCGGGGGGGGTGCCAAGTGGGCGGGTATCAATTATTATTGGACGTAGGCGTCTGTTCGCCATCCGGGTCTCGTTGTCCAAACGTCTAATCACCCCATATGCCGATATCAAATCGCCGACTGGTTGCCGCCGTTCTCTACGCCCTCTTGACGTCTGGTGCCGCACAGGCGCAGGAACATCGCGCGACGATGCGCGGGGTGGTGCTGGATCCGTCGTTTCAGGGCATCGCGAACGTCGAAGTGCGCGCGACGCGGGAGGAAACGGCCGAAACCCGGCGCGTGACGTCCGACGGGCGGGGGCGCTTCGCCCTGCCGGAACTCTCCCCAGGCGTCTACCGTGTGAACATCGAACACGCCGGGTATGGCCCGTTTGTCGCTCGCGCGGAACTGTCGATGAACCAGGAGTTCTGGCTGCAGGTACCCCTGCAGCTCGGGGGCGTGATCCAGGCGGTTGACGTGACCGCGCCGTTCATTCCGGTCGATTTCGACACCCCGGCTGTTCACACCTTCATCGATGAGCGGCAGATCACGGAGCTGCCGCTCGATGGGCGCAATTTCCTCGAACTGGCGCTGCTGGCCCCTGGTGCCGCGCCGCCGCCCCAGGGGTCCGCCAGTTCCGGTCGCGGAGATTTCGCGCTGACGATCAACGGGGCGCGAGAGGACTTCAACGGCTTCCTGCTGGACGGCGTCTACAACGTGGACCCGAAGCTGAACACGCCGAGCGTGCGTCCGCCGGTTGACGCGATCGCCCAGTTCCAGGTGCTCACCTCCACCTACGATGCCTCATTCGGACGCAACGCCGGCGGACAGATCAACGTGATCACCAGGTCTGGCGCCAATCGCTTCTCCGGGTCCGCGTACGAGTTCATGCGGAACGGCACGCTGGACGCCCGCAACCATTTCGCGCCGAAAGACGAAGCGGCACCCGACTACGGCCGCCACCAGTTCGGCGGTTCCATCGGAGGACCGCTGGTCCGCAATCACACCTTCTTCTTTGCCGATTACGAGCGCACCCATCTACGGGAAGCGATCACGCGGATCACCAACGTCCCCACGCTCGCCGAGCGCGCCGGCGATTTCTCGCAGACCCTGTTCAATCGTCCGATCAATTTCCTGACCGGCCAGCCTTTCGCCGGGGGCTCGATCCCCGGCGCGTTCCAAAGTCCCGTCGGCCGGGCGATTGCGGCTCTGTATCCGGCGCCGAACCGGACGACTCCGTTCGCCAATTACGTGTCCTCGCCGACGCTTCGCGACGATGTGGATCAGGTGGATGCCCGGATAGACCAGTCACTCTCGGGAGGCGCGAGGTTGACTGCACGCTACAGCTTGAGCGATCGGCGGCTGTTCGATCCGTTTGCCGGGCCAGGATTCGCGTTGATTCCCGGGTTCGGCACCGACGTGCCGCGACGCGGCCAGAACCTCGCGCTCACCTTTACCCACGCCCCATCGTCCAGTCTCGTGAACGACCTGCGCGTTGGATATAACCGTGTGGCCATTGGCGTGTTCGCCGAAAACACCACAACCAGTAACACCTCGGTCGGTCTCCCGACGCTGACCTCGAGTCCTCGCGACGCCGGTTTGAGTGTGATCTCAATCGCCGGCTACTCGCTGCTCGGCCACGAGTACACGACCCCGCAGGCGAGCACATCGGACACGCTCCAGGTATCCGATACCGCGACGATGTCCAAGGGACAGCACATCGTCCGCGCCGGCGGCGAGTGGTACGGCATCAGACAATCCGCGTACCGGGACGTGCAATCGCGGGGGTTCCTGACGTTCATCAATCAGGGCTACACCGGCAACTCGCTTGCGGATCTTCTGCTGGGATTGCCGGTACTGACCGGCGGCGCGCGGCTCGATAATCCGCAGGACCTGCGCGCACAGAGCTGGAGCGTGTTCGCGCAGGATGACTGGCGGGTGCTGCCGTCGCTGACGGTTTCCGCGGGACTGCGGTACGACTACGTCGCGCCTCCTGTTGACGCGGACGACAGGGCGAATCTGTACGATGCGGTCAGCGGCCAGCTCGTGCAGGTCGGAAGCGGCGGGATGCCTCGCGGCGGATACCGGCCCGATCGCAACAACTTCGCGCCACGCGCCGGCTTCGCGTGGAAGCTCGGCGGCGGCGAGCGGACGCACGTGATCCGCGGCGGCTACGGGATTTATTACAACCAGGGGTCGCTGGCGACGGCCGAGGGGCTGTACTTCAATCCTCCGTACTTCAACCTCGGCGTGTATTTCCCGGGCGCCGGTCCCACCGTTTCCCTGGCCGATCCATTCCCCGCGTCATTCCCCGTGTTCATTCCGCAGTCCGCCACGGCGTACCAGCGCGACCTGCAGACGCCGTGGATGGAGCACTGGAACGTGAACGTCCAGCGTCAATTCGGACAATCGCGCTCGCTGGAGGTGGGTTACGTGGGATCGCGGGGCCACGCGCTCATCTCCGCGCGCGACATGAACCAGGCGCCAGCCAGTCCCGCTCCGCGGAACCTGCGACCGAATCCGCTCTTTGCCGACATCACGCTGATCGAATCGGGCGCCTCTTCCCGCTACAACGCGATGCAGGTGCGCTTCCAGCAGCGTCCGGCTGCCGGCATGTCGATGTTGCTGTCCTACACGCTCGGAAAATCAACCGACGATGCGTCGGGATTTTTTACGAGCGCGGGCGATCCGAACTTCCCACAGAACAGTCTGGATCCCGGCGCCGAGCGGGCGCGCTCGTCGTTCGACGTGCGCCACCGGCTCTCCGCCGCCATCACGCATCCGCTGCCGTTCGGTCCGGATCAGTTCCTCGGGAAGCTGGGGGTCGTCAGCAAGGCCCTTTTCGATACGGATCTGGAAGCGGTCGTGACGCTCCAGAGCGGCCGGCCCTTCACGGTGTCGCTCCATCCCGACATCGACAACAGCAACACGGGACGATCGAACCTCGGGTTCGGCAATAACGACAGACCGAATGTCAGCGGCAGTACGGCCCTGCCAGCCGGCACGGCCGACGCCTGGTTCAACACGAATGCGTTCTCGATGCCGGCCTTTGGAACGTTCGGCAACAGCGGCCGGAACAGCCTGACGGGACCAGGGTTCTGCAGCATCAACCTGGCCCTCGTGAAGCACATCCGTCTCGGCACAGCCTCGTCAATCGATCTTCGCGCCGAGGCGTTCAACGTGCTCGACCGAGTCAACTACGCGCTGCCGGATGCGTTCTTCGGATCTCCGACGTTTGGAAGAATCCTCTCGGCGGGGAGCCCGCGCCGGTTTCAATTTGGCGTGAGGGCGGTGTTTTAAAGGGCTCAGGGCTCAGGGACAGGGCCCAGGGAAATAGCGTAGAGGTGCTTCGCGGCTCGGATGAAAATCCGGCCGTTCGCGATGGCGAGCGACGTGTAGACCGGTTCGTCCACGGTGTTCGAGCGGACAATGTCGTGTGTCGGACCCGCCTTCAGCATGAACGTTTCGCCGGCCTCGCTGGTCATCGCGATGAATTCGCCAAATGCGACCGGCGATCCCATGAAGCGCGACGGAATCGGCGGCCGTCCTCCTTCGTACCTGATCGCCCCGGTTTCGGCGTCCAGGCAGGTGACGACGCCGTTGTCGGTCATCAGGTAGAGGTAATCCACCAGGGGCCTTCGTAAGCGGTGCAATCCCACAGCACCTTTCCGGTCTTCGCGTCGAGCGCCAGCACCTTGAACGTGTGTTTGCGGTCGGCGGCTACGCTGTCGGGATGCACGTATGGCTGGCCTTCGACAATGTGTCCGGCGGCTTTCGCCCCGGCCAGCACGTCGCCTTCTACTGCGGACGTCACGAAGACGCGGTCACCCCAGACGATCGGAGAGGAATGCCCGGCCGGCAGTGCGGTCTTCCAGACGACGTTTTTCGAGGCGTTCCATTCGGCCGGGAGCTGCGCCTCGGTGGAGATGCCCTGGCTGCCAGGCCCGCGCCACTGCGGCCTTTTTTCGGCGGCCGATATCGTCGACGTCGCGAGCGCCAGCGCGACAATCGACCGGGTGGTGAAGCGATTGAAAGGTGTCATACGTATGAAACTCCAAAGGGCTCAGGCTCGAAGAGCACGGCTCAGTCGCTCAGCATATGCGGGAGCCGAGTTATCCTTAGGACATCTATGAAAGCGCAATTATCACGTTATCTGCCGATCTGGATTGCTGTCGCGGTCGTACTGCCGGCGACGGCCGTGCTTCGCGGGGCAGACTGGCCGGAGTGGCGCGGCCTGGCAAGAACCGGCGTCTCGACCGAGACCGGCTTGCCGTCGAGCTGGTCCCCGGCCGGCCAGAACGTGGCCTGGCGGGCCCCCTACGGTGGACGATCGGGTCCCGTCGTGTTCGGCGACCATCTCTATTTGCAGAATACGTCCGGGTCGGGCGCGGCGGAGCAGGAACGGGTCATGTGCTTCAACGCCGACACCGGCAAGCTGCTCTGGGAGCACCGCTACAATCTGTTCACGAGCGACGTGCCGCCGCATCGCATCGCCTGGGCTTCGCCCGCGGTCGATCCGGCCACGAGTAACGTCTTTGCCATCAGCGGCAATGGTCTGGTGATGGCGCTCAGCAAGGACGGCAAGCTGCTCTGGGAGCGTTCGCTCGCCGAGGAACTGGGCATGTGGACCACCCACGGCGGGCGCATGTCGTCGCCGATCGTCGATGGCGACCAGGTGATCGTCAGCGGCCTGACGTTCAGCTGGGGACAACTCGCCGGCGGCGCCCACCGGTTCATCTCGATCGACAAGACCTCCGGCCAGATCCGCTGGATCAGTTCCCCGGAGGGGCGGCCTACCGATACGATCTACGCGAACCCGTTCGTCGCCGATATCAACGGCACCCGCACCTTCTTTTCGGGCGGCAGCGACGGCGCCATGCACGCCCTGAAAATCGCCACCGGCGAGCCGATCTGGAACTGGAAGGTGAGCCAGCGCGGCCTGAACACCGCAGCTCTGGTAATTGGCGGGGACGTAATTGTGACCCACAGCGAAGAAAACCTCGGCTCGAGCGAGATGGGCATGGTCGCGACGGTGCCAGCGGCGGCGAAAGGAATTCTCACCGACAAGGAAGCCCGCTGGGTGAAGCGGGACATCCAGGCCGGATATGGATCGCCGGTCTCGGACGGCGAGCGGCTCTACCTGGTGGACAACGGCGGCGTCCTGTTTGCCATCAACCTGAAAGATGGATCCCAGGCGTGGCGCAAGAACCTCGGCACGATCCAGAAGTCGTCACCGGTGTTCGCCGACGGTAAGCTCTATATCGGCACTGAGAACGGGAAGTTGTACATCCTGAGGCCCAGCGCCACGGGCGTCGAAGTGCTCGACGAGGACGAACTGCCGGTCGCGTCGGATGGCAAGCCCGAGACGATCGTCGCGTCCCCCGCAGTGGCGCGCGGGCGACTCTACATCGTGTCGAACGAGGCGATGTATGCGATCGGACCGAAGGGAACACCGAAGGCCGGCGGCGGGAGCGGTTCAGGCGGTTCGGGGCCGGCGAGTGCCGCGGGCCCTGCCGCCGCGCTCCTCGTGACACCCACGGAGATGGTCGCGAAGCCCGGCCAGGCGATCGCGCTCACGGTCCGGGCGTTCGACGCGAACGGGAACGCGGTCGCGAACGCTGGCCAGGCAACATGGGCGCTCGAGAACCTCAAGGGCACGATCGCTAACGGCACGTTCACTCCCGACCCTGGTGCCGGGGCCCAGGCCGGGCTCGTGAAGGCGACGATCGGATCGCTGTCCGGGTTCGCGCGGATTCGCGTGATTCCCGACATGCCCTGGACTTTTGATTTCGAAACCAGCGGCGAGACACCGCCCGCACAATGGATTAACGCCACCGGCAAATTCGCGGTCCGCTCGCTCGACGGCAGCAAGGTGCTCGTGAAGCTCGCCGAGAATGCGTTCGCGTTCGCAAAACGCTGCCGCGTCTTCTTCAGCGGTCCAGAGTACAGCGATTACACGATCGAGGCCGATGTGCGCGCGATGGAACGCCGTCGGCAGCGCGGCGACGCAGGGATCGTGGCGCAGCGCTATGAGCTGATGCTCTCGGGCAGCCACCAGCGAATCGAGCTGCAGCCCTGGCAGCCGGAAACAGAGCGCACGGCCAAGGCCGACTTCGCGTGGAAGGCCGACACGTGGTACACGATGAAGCTGGAAGTCCAGTCGATGGGCGCCGGCAAGGTGCGCGCGCGCGGAAAAGTGTGGGCGAAAGGCGAACCGGAGCCGGCAACCTGGTCCATCGAGCGCATCGATCCCATCGGGAACATCAAAGGGGCTGCCGGTCTTTACGCCGATGCGCCGTCCGCGACTGGGGGCGGGTCGGAAATCTATTACGACAACATCAGAGTCTATAAAAACAGATAGCCTTGGGCTCAGAGACAGCGCCTGCGGCCCGAGCGAGGCGCGAAGTCGCCGAGCGAGCGCGAGCGGGGGTGGGGCCCCGCGAGCATTAATAGAAGCAGACAAAATCGATGAAAATATATCCATTGATCGCTCTTGGCGTCCTCTCGGCCGGTGCCCTGGCGTTTACGTTTTCCGAGCCCGGCTCCGGCGACTGGCCGATGTGGGGCGGCACGCCCGACCGGAACATGGTCTCGGGCATGAAAGGCCTGCCGACGACGTGGGACGTCAAGACGAAGAAGAACGTGAAGTGGGTGGCCGAGCTCGGCTCACAGGCCTACGGCAATCCGGTTGTCGGGAGCGGGATGGTGTTTGTCGGGACCAACAACGAAGGCCCGCGCGATCCGAATATCAAGGGGGACAAGGGCATTCTGATGGCCTTCCGCGAGTCCGACGGCCAGTTCATGTGGCAGGCGGTGCACGACAAGCTCGTGGCCGGGCGCGCCAACGACTGGCCGTTCCAGGGCATCTGCTCGTCGCCGCTGGTCGAGGACGGCGTCGTCTACTACATGTCGAATCGCGGCGAGCTGATGGCAGTGGACGTGGATGGCTTCCGCGACGGCACCAACGACGGGCTGGTCAAGGACGAGAAGCTGACGCGCGAAGTCGACGCCGACGTGATCTGGCGTTACGACATGATGGACGAGCTCGGCGTCATGCAGCACAACATGGCGAACGCCTCGCCCGTGGCGTACGGCGATCTGATCTACGTGACGACGTCGAACGGGCAGGACGAAAGCCACGTCAACGTGCCCTCGTCCAAGGCGCCGGCAATCATCGCCGTCAACAAGAAGACCGGCAAGCTGGCGTGGGAAGACAATTCGGTGGGCGAGAAGATTCTGCACGGCCAGTGGTCATCGGCGGCGGTCGGCAAGATCGGTGACACCGTCCAGGTGGCGATCGGACAGGGCGACGGCTGGGTCCGCGGCTACGAGGCAGTCACCGGCAAGAAGCTGTGGGAGTTCGATCTCAACCCGAAGGATTCGGTCTGGCCGAAGACGCGCAACGAAGTGATCAGCACCCCGGTGATCTACGAGAACGTGGTCTACATCGCCAATGGCCAGGACCCTGAGCATGGTGAAGGGGTCGGCCATCTGTACGCAATCGACCCGACCAAGACCGGCGACATCACCAAGACGGGCCAGATCTGGCACTACGACAAAATCCGCCGATCGATTTCAACCGGGTCGATCTACAACGGCATCCTGTTCTATCCGGACTTCAGTGGCTTCCTGCACGCGCTCGATGTCAAAACCGGAAAGCCCTACTGGAGCCACGACATGTTCGCCGCCATCTGGGGCTCGCCCATCGTCATCGATGGGAAGGTCTATCTCGGCGACGAGGACGGGGACGTCACGATCCTGGCCGCCGACAAGACCTTGAAGGTGCTGTCGGAAAACAATATGGGCAGCTCCGTGTACTCGACGGCCGTTCCCGCCAACGGCGCCGTGTTCGTGGTCAACCGCAACCAGTTGTTCGCGCTGGCGGAGGGTGCGTCCGGATCCAAGTAGTCTCGTGATTACTTTCCTCCTCTTCTCGATCCTCACGGCGTTCGAACCGGCCGCGCAGGCGCCGGCCGCGACCTGGCCGCAGTTCCGCGGCTCGGCGGCCCTGCACGGAACCACCGGCGCGACCTTGCCACCGGCGCTCAAGCTTCTCTGGACGTACGAAGCGGGCGATGCGATTGAATCGTCTGCCGCGATCGCGGACGGCGTGGTCTACGTCGGCTCACAAGCCGGCGATCTCCACGCGGTCAACCTGGCCGACGGCGTCTTGAAGTGGAAGTACAAGGCGTCCCCGGATGGCATCGGGGAATCGTCTCCCACCGTGTCCGGCGGCCTGGCCTTCATCGGCGATCTCTCGGGGGTCGTCCACGCCGTGGATGTCGCGACCGGCAAGGCCGCGTGGACGTTCAAGACCGACGGCGAAGTGAAGTCGTCTGCTGTGGTCGCCGGGGACAAGGTGCTGATTGGCTCGTACGATTCGCACCTGTATGCGCTGGCTGCGCGGACGGGCAAGCTGGCGTGGAAGGTGAAGACCGAAGGATACGTGCATGCAACCCCAGCCGTCGTGGACGGCATCGCGTACATCGCGGGCTGCGACGAGATCCTGAGAGGGATCCGCGTCAGCGACGGCCGGCAGCTCTTCTCGTTGTCGTCGGGCGCCTATACCGGCGCGTCCCCGGCGATTGCCGACGGCCGCGCGTACTACGGGACGTATGAGAACGAGGTCCTCGCGATCGACCTGAAGAGCCGCAAGATCGCGTGGCGGTACCGGCACCCTGACCGAAGCTTCCCGTTTTATTCGTCAGCCGCGGTGTCGGGCGGGCGGGTGTTCGTCGGGGGCCGCGATAAGCTGATGCACGCGCTCGACGTGGCCACCGGCAAAGAGGCGTGGTCGTTCCCGACCGGCGCGCGCATCGATTCCTCGCCAGCGGTCGCATCCGGCCGCGTCTATGTCGGCTCGAACGACGGAAAGCTCTACGTGTTCGACGCGGCGTCCGGCAAGGTCGTGCAGCAGTTCGAGGCCGGTGGTGCGCTGTCGGCCTCTCCGGCGATTGCCGGAGGACGGCTCGTTATCGGCTCGCAGGACGGCAAGCTGTTCTGCCTCGGATAAGCGTTGACGCTCGCGTTGTGCGTTGATTGCGTCAGCCGCGAGTGCTACAACCATCGGTGATGGATCAAGACACGATAGCAACTGGGTTTCTCTGGTTCCTGGCGTTTCTCTTCTCGACCACGGTTCACGAGGCGATGCACGCGCTGGCGGCGCTGCGGGGTGGCGACCCGACGGCGTACCACGGCGGGCAGGTGTCGCTCTCACCCATCCCGCATATCCGGCGCGAACCGATCGGCATGCTGGTCGTGCCGCTGCTCACGGCGCTCACGCAGGGCTGGGCAATCGGCTGGGCGAGCACGCCGTACGACACGCGATGGGCCGCACACTATCCCAAGCGCGCGGCGCTGATGGCCGCGGCGGGCCCCGCCGGCAACCTGGCGCTCGCGTTCGTGGCGTTCGTCCTGATCAAGATCGGCCTGGCGTCCGGATGGTTCGTGCCGCCCGACAGCGTCACGTTCGAGCACCTGGTCGCCGGCCCCGGCAATGGCCGCTCCTTCGCCGGCGAGATCCTCTCCATCTTCCTGACGCTGAACGTGCTGCTCTGCGCGTTCAACCTGATTCCGCTTCCCCCGCTCGACGGCGCTTCGGTGATTGGACTCTTTATCCCGGAAAGCGCCGCGCTGAAGATCCGCGAGCTCAGTCACACCCCGATATTCCAGATGGCCGGGCTCCTCATCGCCTGGCAGATCTTCCCCTCCATCGTCGGGCCGCTGTTCGCCCTGATCCTGAAGGCTGTGCATCCGGCACTCGGATATTCGTAACTACGGGTCAACGGCGGCGGGCGCCTGGGAAGGAGTCGCAAGCCCCGACTTGACAGCCGCCGGATCAATCAAGCATCCCCTCTCGACCGGGTTCGGGCAACCAGAAGCTTGCGGTGAATCCAATCGTGTAAACCAGGAGACCGACCGTTGCGGCCGCGTACGCCATCTGCTGGCTCGGAGACGACCCCGGCATGCTCCCAGCGAGCGTGGTCGTCAGTAACGCCGCCGACGTGCCGATCATGCGTCCGCCGACGTTCGCGGCGAAGCTCTCGCCCGTCCCGCGCAAGTAGGTCGGAAAGACCTTCGGCATGTAGTTGCCCCAGAAACTGAACTGCGCCACCGTACAGAGTCCGGCCGCGAAGATGCCCCACTTCGCCCAGGCCAGCGGCTGGTGCGGGGCGAGCAGGAAGACGATCGGCAGGATCACCAGGCCCGGAACCTGGAAGATCCACAACAGCGAGCGCCGGCTGACAATTCGCACGGCGAGGAATGCGAGCAGCACCCGGCCCAATAGCCCGCCAAACTCCTGGAAGGACTGGACCGCGGCCACCGCCTGCTGCCGCCCAGCCGGCGGGAGCGTGCGGACGTCCTCGAGTCCCGGCGCGATCTGCTGGGGCATCTGCTGGATCGCACCGAACGCCGCGCCGAAACTGCAGGCGAACATGATCGTGGTGACAATCGTCGTCCGGCGGAACGCCGGCGCGAAGAGGTGCGCGAGGCTCGGGCGTTTCAACGTGCCGGCGGCTTTCTTCTCGCGCCAGATCGGAGATTCGGGTAGGAACGGCCGGATGATCATCAACGGGATCGCCGGGATCACCCCCGACATGAGGGTGTATCTCCACGGCTCGTGGCCGCCCTGCACTTCGGGCAGGCTGCTGGCGTTGGTCGCGATCAAGTAGTAGACGCCGGTGACCATGATGCCGCCGATGGATCCAAAAGCCTGCGTCCACCCCAGCACCTGTTCGCGCTGCCGTCCGTCGCTGAAAAGCTCAGCCAGCCAGGCCGTCGCCGCGACAAATTCCACACACACGCCGATGAACGTGGTGCAGCGGAGCACGAGCAGCCAGGTCAGGCTGGTCGTCAGACCGGCCGCAAACGCCGAGAACGCGTAAATGAAGATGCTCCACGTGAGCACACGACGCCGGCCCAACCGGTCGGTCAGATAACCGCCGAGCAGCCCGAAGACGCCTCCACAGATCGCCGGGACGTAAAACATCAATCCCAGCCATCGCCGGTACTCCGGCGTGCCGAACTCCAGGCCGCCCAGTTGCGTGAGCGCCGGACGATTGATGAGCGGAAACATCAGGAGCTCGTAGGTGTCGAACGCGAAGCCGATCGCGGCAATCACGCAGATGAGCCACTGGGTTGGCGTCAGTCGGTTCGGTGTGTGCATGTCGGAACGCTCGAATATTGCAGGGCGGGTCGTCCTGCCCGCCGGTTCATGTTTTTCGAGAGTGGTAGAGTTTACTGCAGATGGTGCCGTTCGATTTTCAACCGCGAACGCGGGTCGTCTTTGGAAAGGGCAGCATCGAGCGCCTCGGCCAACTCTCGCGCGACCTGCATTTCCGCCGCACGCTCCTCGTCGCCGACAAAGGAATCGTCCGGGCCGGCCACGTGGCGGCAGCACTGCGCGTGCTCGACGCCTCCGGCATCGCCGTCACGCCGTATCACGACTTCGGGGAAAACCCCGACAGCGCGATGATCGACGCCGGGTGCCGCTTCGCCGAGCCCCTGGGAATCGATTCGATCGTCGGACTCGGCGGCGGAAGCTCGCTCGACTGCGCGAGGGGTATCAATTTCGTGCTGACCAACGGCGGCAGCATCGGCGATTACCGCGGCTATGGCAAGGCCGGCACACCGCTGCTGCCGATGATTGGCATTCCGACGACCGCCGGCACGGGCAGCGAGGCGCAGAGCTACGCCGTGATAGCGGACGCCGCCACGCACATGAAGATGGCCTGCGGCGATCCGTCGGCGGCCATGCGAATCGCGATTCTCGATCCCGAGCTCACGTTGACCGCGCCGCGCCACGTGACCGCCATGGCCGGCTTCGACGCGATCGCGCACGCGGTTGAAACGGCCGTGACGATGAAGCGGACCCCGCTATCGGATACGTTTTCGCATCGCGCGTGGCGCCTGCTCTCCGATGCGTTCGAACGGGTCCTGCTGCATCCCGCCGACGCCGAGGCACGCGCGGCCATGCAGCTCGGATCACACCTGGCGGGCATCGCGATTGAGCAATCGATGCTCGGAGCCGCGCATGCCTGCGCGAACCCCCTGACGGCCCGCTACAACCTCGCGCATGGCCTCGCCCTCGCCATCCTCCTTCCGCATGTCGTCCGCTGGAACGCGGGCGTCGCCGGGGACCGGTATGCAGCGCTCGTCGGGTCGCCGCGCCGCCGCGCGCGCGACGAGGACGCGGCGGAAGCGCTGGCGCTCCGGCTCGAGGATCTGTCGGTGGCAGGTGGCCTCGCGGTGAAGCTGTCGGATAGCGGTATTGAAGAGGCGGCGCTCCCGGAACTCGCCGCGCAGGCCGCCGGACAATGGACCGGCACCTTCAACCCCCGCCCCTTGGACGCCACCGGAGCGATGGAAATCTATCGCTCGGCCTTTTGATGTCCCGCTGAACGGGCCGACGACCAGCACGAAGAACGCGAAGAGCACGATACACACGAAGAAGACACAGTCGCGCTGGTTCTACCGTCAGTACGTGGCACATGACAATCTCAGTTGGTCGAATCACGTGCGGTTGGTACAATGCCTCGCATTTCTCGGTAGATTCAGTATTCAGACTAAGGCGGAGCACCTATGCATTGGTTGACGTTTGTGGCGGGCGCCGTACTCTCGTGGGGCGTGTATGGCGCGATGCTTCACCAGGGCCAGACGAAGCTCGGGAGCCCCCTGCGCGCGCTCTTGTGCGTCGGCATGGCTTACTTCCTGATCGGCGTCATCGTCCCCCTTGCCACGATGATGTCGCAGGGGCAGCTCGACTCGCGTGGCTGGAACTCCTCCGGGGCGACCTTTGCCACCGTGGCCGGTGCGCTCGGGGCCCTCGGCGCCGTCTGCATCATCTTCTCGTTCCGGGCGGGCGGCCTGCCAACCTATGTCATGCCGCTCGTGTTCGGCGGCGCGCCGCTCGTGAACGTGCTGTACACGATGGCCGTCCACCCGCCGAAGACCTCACCCAATCCCCTTCTCTACGTGGGATTCATGATCACGGCCGCCGGCGCCGCGATGGTGTTGTACTTCAGGCCGAGGGCATAGCGCTGCGGTGCCGATGATCATGGACGGCGAGTGCCAATCGCGAACAAGTGCTTGGCCGTCCGCAGGAAAATCTGACCCTGGGACACCGCCGGCGAGCTGAGCGTGTAATCGTCCAGGGGATTTTCGGCCAGCAACTCGAACGATGGTCCCGCGGCGAACACCGAGGTCAGCCCCTCCTCGTTCGTCACGTACACGCGCCCTTCAGCCAGGATGGGAGAAGCGCTGTATGTCCCCGATTTCAGCCGTGACGGGCCCCACACGGGATTGCCCGTCTTCGCGTCCAGCGCGTGAACCACCCCGTTGTCGGTCACGAGAAATACGTGGGTCCCGTCGCTGATCGGCGACGGCACGTCGGGTCCGCGGGAGAATTCCCACGCCTTGTGCGACTGCGTCACATCGCCGCGCCCGCCGGGCCGTATGGCAATCACCGGGTTCTGCCGCGACGGCGCAATGATCAGTCCGCCGGCGACCACGGCGGATGCGACGATTCGATAGTACGGATCGTTTGAAGGATTCAATCCGCGCAGCCGCCACAATTCCTTGCCGGTGGCCGGATCGTGACCCGTCACCACGTCCGCGCCGCTGACGACGATCTCGGTCGCGGCGCCGCTCTGCACCAGTTGCGGCGTGGTGTAGGCGTCCGGCGATTCACTGATCGCATCGGTCGGCCGGTTGACTTTCCACACCGTCTTCCCTGTCGCCTTGTCGATCCGCAGCAGGTACGACGGCTCGTCGGTTTTCATGCCGTGCAGCACCTGCACGAACAACGCATCCCCGTGAAGAAGAGGCGACGAAGCGTAGCCCCAGTTGAGACCGAAGCGCCCGTAGTCGGCCTGGATGTCGCGCGACCAGAGCGTGGCGCCCTTGAAGTCGAAGCCTTTGAGGATGCCGGTGCCGGTGCCGGTCATGGCGTAGACGCGCGTCCCGTCGGTCACGGGTGACGGCGACGACATGTTCTGCTTGCGCTCCTTGTGATTCCCTCCGCCGAGGGGCGCCTTCCACAACACCGTCGGGCCTTTCCGATCCACGCACCACAGAGCCAGCGCGTCCCCTTCGGCGACATTGAGGAAGATGAGCTCGCCCCAGACGATCGGCGTCGCGCCGCTCCACTCCGGCAGCGGAAACTTCCACGCCACATTCGATTCGGGCGTCCATTTGAGTGGCAAGCCCTTCTCGGCGCTGACCCCGTTCAGCTGCGGACCGCGCCATTGCGGCCAGTTTTGCGCCGACAGCGTGGCAACGAGCAGGAAGGCAAACGACAACGAAAGCCAGGCGCGTTTCATGGGACACAGCCTATCAAAGGATCGGCTCCCCGTGGCACCGCTGGCACCCAAGCTTTACTCCCCTCTCAACGCCTCGAGCATACTGCCGGCCAAGGCGGCGCGCGTGGCGACAAGAGAGGACACCAGTCCTGCTATCGCGACTGACGCCAGCAGCAGGGCGAGTCCGGGCCCGGGCCGGGCGCCGCCGCGCCCGAGCCACGCGGGAACAATCGCCAGCGCCGCGCACGCCGCACCAGAGCCCAGCCCCACGCCGAGCAGCAGAGCCGCTTCGGCGAGGATCACGGTTGACACGCGACGCGAGCCGTACCCCACGGCACGCAGCAGCGCGAGCTCCCGGCGGCGTTCGAGCACATTCCTGAACATGATCGCCGAAAGCCCGATGGTGCCAAGCAGGAGTCCCAGTCCCCCGAGCGCCTGGAACGTTGACAGGTAGGTGTTCTCCACGCGATGAAACGACGCGAGGCGTTCGGCAGTGCTGACCGCGTCGAACCCGAACGGCGCGAGTTCCCGTTCGAGCGTTCCTGCCAGCAGGTCGGCCTGTTCGCGCGCGCGCACGGCGGGATCGTCGATCAGGAACAGTCGGTACCCCTGCTGCGACGGAAACAACCGGACAAAGTTTTCCTCGGACACGATCAGCTCACCTTGAAGGACGCTGTCGCGCAGGGCCCCGACGAACCGGAACACCAGCGGCCGGTCGCCGCCTGTATCCATTTGAAATGTGTCGCCGACCGCGGCGTGCAGCACGTACTGCAGCGACGTCGCATCCGCGACCACGGGAACCACGCCGTCCTGGACCGGCCCACTCAGGAGCAGCCATGGGTTCGCGCGCTCGGCGACGTTCGTCGCGAGCGAGGCCGCGAACGTGAAGCGGCCGCTCTCGATGAAGCCGGGTTCCGGCGCGACGATCGTGGGCGTCGTCGGGCGATAGAGGTTCAGGCAGCTGGCGTCCTCTCCGGGCCTGAGCCGGAAGCGTGTGAACCGGATGCGCGAGAAGTCCGGCGCGTTGACGACGAGGGCCTCGCGGCCGGCCGCGTCGTTGGGGCTGCTGAGAAACGGGACCTCGGAGCGCGCGATCAGCGCGAAGCCGCCGGTGCCCGAGTGAACGTCCGTTTCAAACGTTTCGCCGCGCCGGAACGCATCGACCGACACGATGATGAAGGCGGCCGACGCGATCAGCGCGGCTGACAGCACGCTTCGGGACGGCCGGTATGCCGCGCTTCGACATCCGAGCCGCCACAGCGCCCACGCGCCACGACCTGTCAGGGGGGCGTTGTCACGGTCCCGTAAAGACGAGGAGAACTGAAACATGCACGCGGCAAGAAGCGCCGCGCCGGCGCCGAAGAACATGCCGGTCTGTAACGCGCGGTTCACGAAGCCAAGTGCCAGCATCCCCAGCCCCGCCGCGGCGAACAGCCAGGCGAGCAGGCGCGTTCGCCTGGAGCGCTGGATGTCCATCCGATCCATTTCGAAGGCCTGCGCATTCAGCAGGGCTCGAGGCGTCAGCCTTGCGAGGGAACGGAGCGATAGCGTTACGCAGATCGCTGCCGTTACGACACCCGCCACCGCGCCGATTACGATCGATGGCCACGAAACGTGCAGCGCCAGCTGTGTCGTCCCCACGGCCCCGATCCACCAGTTTCGGAGGCCGTAAACAATCAGCGCGGCGTAAGCCAGCGCGCCGCCGATCCCGGCGATGCTGCCGGCCGACGCGAGCACCAACGCCTCGGCTAGAAGCAACCGCCGAACCTGGGCGATCGTGAACCCGGATGCGCGCAGCACGCCGATCTGCCGCAGCCGCTGCTCGACGCCGAGGCGGAAGAACAGAATTGCGAGCAGCAGCGCGGACACCACGATGAAGAAGCTGAAGTAGGTAAAGTAGGCGCCGAAGTCGGTGGCGCCGCTTGAAGCGGCCAACGCGTCGCGGCGGGCAGCCGAAACCGCGAGCCCCATCGACTGTGGTGGAAGCGACGCGCGGAGGCTGTCGCGAAACCGCTCCGTGAGCGCCGCGGCGTCACCTGATGCCGGCACCATGAATCGGAGTGACGTCGCCCCGCCGTACCGTGTCTTCCACAAGTCGCGGCCTCTTTGGAACTCGACAAACGCCTTCGGCGTGGCGCGGTACTGGTCCCAGTAGGCCTCGTCCTGCGGGCGAACCCGGGACAGGTCGACTGGAAACGGCGGATCCCAGTCGGACAGGCTGTCCGCCTCCGTGATGCCCGGATAGTCCGGCGCAAGCCTGCGGTCCGCCGCAAAACCCGTGATTGCGACGATGCGTGCGAGGTGGAAGCGTGCCGTACGGGTCGTCAGCCCCGATCCGGCGTCCCACAAAAAGTAGTCAAGACTGATGGCGTCGCCTGGCACCGCGTTCAGCTCGCGTGCGGCCCACTCGTTCAGGACGATTTGATCGAGACCGCCTGGAGACGGCGCCGTCGTACCGGGAGAGCGCAAGCCCGCGGCCTCGAGATCGGTCGCGGTGACGAGCGAGTACGGAATCTGCCGGTCGGCCTTGCGGATCGTGTTCGCGAGATACGTGAACACCGGCACCGGGCGGAGGCCGGCGGCCGCTCCGGCTTTCATCGACGCTGACTCGAGCGGCTCAGAGAGGATGCCCGTGCCGCTTTCCACGACGATCGACGCGCCCTCGCCGATCACCGACACGGTGGCGCCGAGATCTTCCAGGGTAATCGCGCGCTCGACAGCCCCGGCTGCTGTGTCGTCGCCAGCATTGGCGAGCAGCACCGTGTTGACCTTGCCGATGACCGCCAGATCGCGCTGGAGCTGCCGCAGCGGCGCGAAGATAGCCTTGACCCCCGCTTGACCGGGCCGCAGCGAAAACTCGCCGAGCTGTTCGCGCGGGAGCACGCCGGCGACGTTCATCCGAACGGTCCGGGCCACGTCATCCTTGCGGCCAAACAGGGATTCGAGCGGTATCGCGGACGGCTTCTGCAGGCGTACCAGGAGCGCGTCGGGGGCGGCGGCGGCAAGCTCGGCGGCGAGCGCCGGCGAGATCAGGACGCCGGGATGATCGGGCTGCCCGTGGAACGTCCAGAAGCGCGCGTCCACGCCGTAGACGAGCACGCTTCCCGCACGCCGGCCGGACGCCTCGTGGTTCACGAAGCCGTCAGCGATAATCATCGGCGCCGCGGCGACGCCGACGGCCACCGGCGAGGCGATCTCGCCGGCAAGCGCCTCGCGGAAGAAGCCGGTGGAGCTGACGACCTGATCAGTGCGACCGAGGCGACCGACTGCGATGTCGCGAAGACTGCCGCGCACCGAGTCGCCGACGAGGAGGGCGCCCGAAAACACCGACACCGCCGCCGCTACCCCGAGCACCACCGCGACGTTCGTGCGCCAGTGGTAACTGATACTGCGCCGCACCAGACGCCCGGAATTCATCGATCCGGCCTGAGTCCTGAGCCCTGAGCCCTCAATAGCCCGCCGTCCATTTCGTATTGCACGGGAAATCGTGCCGCGAGCGCGGCGTTGTGGGTCACGACGACGAGGACGGTCTGGCGCGAGGCGTGAAGATCGAGCAGCAGTTGAGCCACGGCGTTCGCTGATGTGCGATCGAGGTTTCCGGTCGGCTCGTCGCACAGGAGGACCGACGGGTTGCGGATGAGCGCGCGCGCCACGGCCGCCCGCTGTTTCTCTCCGCCTGACAACTCGCCGGGCCGATGGTCGAGGCGATCCGTCAGGCCGACCTGTCCGAGAATCTCGCGCGCGCGCCGCTCGTCGTCTTTTGCGTTGCCGTCTCCCCGGGCCGCCGCGAGCGTCGGGATCAGCACGTTCTCGAGCACGGAACATTGCGGAAGGAGTGAATGGTCCTGAAAGACGAACCCGATGTGCTCGTTGCGAAACGCCGCCTGTTCGCGCTCGCCGAGGGCAAACGGATCCTGACCGTCGAGCGTGACGCGGCCGGACGTGGGACGGTCGAGGGCGCCGAGGATGTAGAGCAGCGTGCTCTTGCCGCTGCCCGACGGGCCCATGATCGCAATCGCATCGCCGCGCGTGAGCGTGAGCGACACACCCGACAGAATCGGCAGAGCCCCGCGCGGTGTCGCATACGACCTGGTGATGTCTTCCGCGATCAGCATGGGTCAGATTTCGATCATCTGTAGGGCGCGCACACTACGGAACCGAAGGCTGCGGACGACGAATCAGTTCGCCGTAGATGTCTTCGACCACCTCCGCCATGTGGCCGACCGCGTAGTGCTGGCGCACGCCGGCCGCCCCGGCCGCGCCGAGCGCCGCGGCGCGCACCGGGTCGCGCCAGACGCCGCGCAAGCCCTCGGCCAGCGCGTCGGGATCGTCCGCGTCCACGATCAACCCGCCGCCTGTGGCTTCGATGATCTCGGGAAACGCTCCACGACGGGGCTGGACGACCGGCACGCCTGTCGCCATGGCTTCGAGGAGAAAGATGCCCTTCGGCTCCTCGTAGGTTGCCGGCACCGACATCACGTCGAGGCTTTGGAGGAAGGCGATCTTCTGCGCGCGATCGACTTCGCCCCGGTAGGCGAATTCACCGCCGAGACCGGCGTCGCGCATGCCGCGGGTGATGTCGTCCAGATACGGCTGATGCTCGGGCGCGAGGTATCCCGCCACGACCAGGCGCGCCTCGCCGAGCGTGCGATCTTCGCGGAGCCGCTTGTACGCCTCGCAGAGTACGTGGAGCCCTTTCTCCGGGGCCACACGGGCGAAGTAGCCGACGGTGAAAGGGCCCGTGCGCGCACGCGGGCGCGGCGTATAACCCTCGAGATTGATGCCGAGCGGCGCCAATCGCATCTTTGCCGCCGGCACGCCGAGGTAGCGAGGCATGAACTCGAGGTAATACCGGCTGACGGGCAGAAAGGCGTCAACGTGGACGCTCGCCTCGCGGATGAGGTCGAGTGACTGCTGCCGAGCTTGAAATCCAGGGGTTGGTGGACAAGGAGACGACGGCGTGGAATCGGAAGGATGCCGAGGCCCTTGTGGACCTCTTTCACCCGGACATGGTCTGGCCGTGGCCGCCCGACTCCCATGCTCATGATCCGCAGACATGGGTTTTTCCCTGGGGCAGGTTCGACCGCGAACGCTGGATGGCGGGGTGGCAAGAGTTGTTCCGCACCCACGACCTTGTG
>JANNHC010000413.1:0-3133 GCA_031404215.1 Acidobacteriota bacterium | reverse complement strand
CTCGAGTCCCCGCTGACGCGGGAGTTCACCGTGGCTCTGGGCCGCGAGATCGGCCACGCCGGCTGGGCGCGAGCGACGTACGTGAAGCGGCACGCGACGAACTTTGTGGAAGACTTCATCACGCTGGCCGACGGGCGGACGACCATTTCGCGCAACGGTCTCAATCTCGGCGCGTTCGACAATGCGGTCTATCGCAATACAAACCTCCCGAGGCGCGACTACCAGGCGCTCCAGTTCGAGTCCGCGTACCGTCCCTCGTCAACGCTGTCGGTGAGCGGGCACTGGACGGTGCAGTTGGAGAACGACGGCACGTTCGAGGGGGAGAGCGCGAGTGGGCCGGCGCAACCGTCGCTCATCGGCGACTACCCTGAAATCTACGTCGCCAACCGGAGCTTTCCGGACGGCCGCCTGGACGACTTCCAGCGCCACAAGGTTCGCGTGTGGGCCAACTACAACCTGGAGTTCGGGCGCTTTGGGGCGCTCGACGTTGCGCCGCTCTATCGCTTCAACTCCGGCCGGACCTACAGCCTGGTCGCGTCGGGCGTCGCGCTCTCCGCGCAGCAAGTCGCGCGAAACCCCGGGTATGCGCGGATGCCGACGAGCCAGTCGATCTTCTTCGGCGCACGTGGCGCGGAGAGCTTCGCGAGCTATCACCTCGTGGACCTGGCCGCGACCTACAGCGTGCCGGCGTGGCAATCGTTACGGCCCTGGGTGAAGGTCGAGATTCTGAACGCGCTCAATACCCAGAAGCTGATCGGCTGGAACACGAGCGTGACCGCTGACATGGCAGGACCGAAGGACGAAAACGGCCTGCCGATCAATTACATCAAGTCGGCGGCGTTCGGCACGGCGAACGGGCCAGCGAGCTACCCGCGCCCCCGGCCCGGCCTCGACGGCGGCCGCACGTTCCTGCTTGCGGCGGGGATTAGATTTTAAGGCTAGAGGTTGGCAGAGTACGGGTTGGCTGGGACACCTGAGACCTGTACTCTGAAACCTGCACCCTGAAGGACCAAGGTCGGTTTGATCCAGGTCGATCGCCTGGGCGACTTCGAACACGAAGATGGGATGAATCTCAGGCATGTGGACGGGACTTCCGACCGTTTCCAACGCCGATCAGCGTCGCTCGCCACCGCGTCCCGCGGTGGGCGCCGGCCTCGGCAGCGGTTGACCCGGCACCTTCTTGCCCAGCTCGAAATCCGACGCGTGCAGCCCTCGGCGAAAGCCGTCGAAGCCGTAGAACGACGGCACGTATTCGTCCACGTAGGTCACGTCGGCCTTCTGCGGCACGTCGAGGCCAAGTCCCCAGTAGACGGCGTTGACCACGAGCCGGCGCATGCCCTCGTTCTCGAAATCGGTTGCCGATCCCATCGTCGTCGTCAGAATCCGATTCGTGGTGCCGTTGTCGTTCTTGTTCAGTCGCGTCCACACCACGGGCATCGGCGGGTCGTTGATACCTTGCTCCTGCTTGTCGGTGGAGCGCGGCTTTCGGTAGTCGGCCGGCGGCGAGTCGGACGTCATCCCCTGTAAGACCAGACCGCGCACGAGCACGGTCGCGTCAGACGGCGGATAGGCTTCGTAGACGTCCGTGTCGCCAAAGATGCTGGTGATGCCGCGGAGCAGGGGGTGCCCACGTTCCGACTCGGTGATCAGGCCGCGGGTCGCTTCGACTTTGTGCTTCCCCCAATGCGTGAGCCAGGTTTCGCCGAGCACACGCTTTCCGAACCCGCCTTCGTTGTTGTAATTCCACGTCTCCCACCGGCTGCCTTTTGGAAGCCCGTTGAACGCGTGCGTGCTGGTCCGCAGCGCGATGATGGGTTTGCCGGCTCGAAGCAGCTTGTCAAACCGTGCCATGTCCTCATCCGGCCACGCCCGGAACCGGAGCAGCATGACGACCGCGTCGGCGGTGTCGAGCGCGGCAGGACTCGACAGCGACTTCGAGCTCTTCGGGTTGATCGTGCCATCCGGATCGACCGAAAACAGCACCGTGCATTTGAAGCCGTGACGCTGGCTCAAAATTTTGGCCAGCATCGGCAGCCCCTCTTCGCTCCGATACTCCTCGTCGCCGGCAAGAAACACGACGTGCCGCCCCTGGCCGGGGCCAGTCCTTGCCGGGTAGCTCACGCTCGTATCGGTGGCTCCACCGGACGACTGCATCAGCGCGCCCAGTAGCAAGGCGAACAATGTACCGATTCTCACAGGGTCACCCTCCAGAATGAGATGTCAGAGCACGGGTTCTTGCTTCCATCACCCTAACCCGATTGGTCTTCTTCGTTCGTCCCCGTTTCCTCCGTTTTTCAATTGGACATTCCTGCTCCGTTGTTTCAATTTGGACTCCGCCATCTCTCTACCCCGATTTAGACTCCGCGATCGCTCCAGCCCGCATTGTAGACTCTACCAGCATGTCACCGGGCCCATCCCGAGTCCTCGTCGGCACCTCCGGCTACAACTATCCGGAATGGCGAGGCACGTTTTATCCTGAACAGTTCAGCAACGCGAAGATGCTCGCGTATTACGCGGAGCGTTTTCCGACAGTCGAGATCAATTACACCTTCTACCGCATGCCGACCGAGAAGTTGCTCGCGGGGTGGGCCGCGGGCACGCCTGACTCGTTCTCCTTCACGCTCAAGGCGCCCCGGCGCATCACGCATGACTCGAAGCTTCAGCGGTGCGAGGAGCTGGTCCACGTGTTCTGCCGGACCGCGGAGACGCTCGGTCCGAAGCTCGCGACGCTGTTGTTCCAGCTCCCGCCGACGTTCAAGAAGGACGCAGACGTCCTGCGTGGGTTTCTGGAGCTGTTACCCGAAGGCACGCGCGCCGCATTCGAATTCCGACACCCGTCGTGGTTCGAGACCGACGTCTTCGACGCGCTGAGGTCCCGCAACATCGCGCTCTGCGTCGCCGACAGCGTAAAACTGCACGCCCCGGTCGAAATCACCGCGGACTACGCCTATTTCCGGCTGCGGGACGAGGGCTACCAGCAGGCCGACATCGATCGGTGGGCGGACACGATTCGAACGCTGCAAGGCGTCCACGACGTGTTCGTATATTTCAAGCACGAAGAGCAAGGGCTTGGGCCTGATTTCGCGCGTCGCCTCATCGCGGCGCTGTGAATGGCTGATTGTCGATTGCTGAT
>JANNHC010000412.1:0-6389 GCA_031404215.1 Acidobacteriota bacterium | reverse complement strand
CACGCCGCAATGCCGGACGGCGCGGGAGGCATCGGACTGAACCAGGCGAGGCGCATCTTCTCTATTCTGACGCTTCCGGCTTCCAGCTTCCAGCTTCCAGCTTCCAGCTTCCAGCACAGTTGCCAGTGGAGATCGGTGGTTCTCGTGTGGCCTGTGATAGCATTCCGTACTTGAGGCGGCGGTGAAAACCGGCCGCATGGTGTTCGGGCTCCGCGAGGCACGGCGTTCGTGTCGTCGCGTTTTTCGTGGCCCGACTTTTTTTCGGGCCGCCTTGAGAAAACATTCACAAGCGCGGGGCCGACGTTAGGGCGCATGCACGGCTGGGTTCCTATCCTCCTGATGCTCGGACTCGGCGCCGGCTTCGGAGCCGTCAACATTCTCGGCGCGCACCTCCTGGCCCCGAGGAAACCGACGCCCGAAAAGCTGGCCCCGTACGAATGCGGCATGCCGCCGGTCGGCGACGCGCGTGAGCGCCACCCCGTCAAGTTCTACCTGGTGGCGATGATCTTCCTGTTGTTCGACATCGAGATTGCCTTCCTGTATCCCTACGCGATGGCGTTGCGGGAACTGCGCTGGGCCGGCTTCATCCAGCTGCTCCTGTTCTTTGTGATTATGCTCGCCGGCTACATCTACGTCTGGCGCAAAGGGGTGTTCGACTGGGGCCACGAACGGTGAAGAACATTGCTGATTGTCGATTGCTGGTTGTCGATTGAAGACTATGCCTGACGAAGAAATTCCCGTACTGCTCACGACGGTGGACAAGATGGTCAACTGGGCCAGGCGCTCGTCGATCTGGCCGGTCACGTTCGGTCTCGCATGCTGCGCGATCGAAATGATGGCCATGAGCGCCTCGCGGTACGACATCGCGCGGTTTGGCGCGGAGGTATTTCGCGGCTCGCCGCGGCAGTCCGACCTGATGATTGTCGCCGGGCGCCTGTCGCGGAAAATGGCGCCGGTCCTCCGCCGCATCTACGACCAGATGCCGGAGCCCAAGTATGTGATCTCGATGGGCGCCTGCGCGTCGGTGGGCGGGGTCTTCGACAACTACGCGATCGTGCAGGGTGTGGACCAGGTGGTCCCGGTTGACGTGTTCGTCCCCGGATGCCCGCCGCGCCCCGAGTCGCTCATTTACGGCATCGTCCAGCTCCAGAAGAAGATCGACCGATCGAAGGCGTTCGCGTAATGGACGGGGGGGCGATTATCGAGGTGCTGTCGCGCACCGTGCCGGCGGCGGGACTCGAACCGGTGCAGTCGGCCGACGGCATGCCGACGATCTACGTCGCGCGCGAGCAGCTCGTGGACACCTGCCGGGCGCTCCGGGACGAGCCCCAGTTGCGTTTCGCGTTTCTCGCCGACCTGCTCCCGGTGGATTACCTCCCGCGCGAGCCACGCTTCGAAATTGTCTACCTGATGGCCAGCCTGGGCCTTGGAGGCTTCGGCGAGACGCCGAAGCGGCTGCGCGTCAAGGTGCGCGTGCCGGGCGGTCATGTCCTGGTGCCGTCGGTGTCCAGCGTGTGGCCCGCCGCCAACTGGGCGGAGCGCGAGGCGTACGATCTGTTCGGCATCCACTTCAGCGATCATCCGGACCTGCGACGGATCCTGATGCCCGAGGACTGGGAAGGATTTCCGCTGCGCAAGGACTACCCCGTGCAGATCAAGCAGCCGGTGAAAACCTACGAGCCGCTGCAGGTCTCGCAGGAACAGTTCGTCGCCAACATCGAGGCGACGAGAGAGCGCGCACGGAACGACTGATGGCCCGAGGCCCCGGGCCCGGCGACGCCCCCGTGGTACAGGCGATTTTCGACGAGACGATCGAGCTGCATCGCCGCATGCGCGACCTCCTGCAGCGTCCGATTATCGAGGCGGCAGGGGCCATCTCGACGGCGCTGGCGGCGGGCGGGAAAGTGCTGGTCTTCGGAAACGGTGGAAGCGCCGCCGATGCGCAGCACATGGCCGCCGAACTCGTGGGCCGGTTCGAACTCGACCGGGCCGCGATGGCGGCCCTGGCGCTGACAACCGATACGAGCGTCGTCACGAGCATCGCGAACGATTACACGTTCGCGTGGGTGTTCGCGCGGCAGATCGAAGCGCTCGGCAGGAGCGAGGATGTGGCGCTGGGCATCTCGACCAGCGGCGGATCGCCCAACGTGCTGGCGGCGATCGAAGCGGCGAACGCGCGCGGACTGACAACGATCGCGCTGACCGGCCGCGACGGCGGCGCTCTCGGCAAGGCGGCGACGATTCACATCAACGTCGGCCACGCCTCGACGGCACGCGTCCAGGAAGTGCACCGGACGGTCATACACGCCATCTGTAAATTGGTGGAGATGGCGTGATGAAATGCTGATTGCCATCAGCAATCAACAATTCAGAAGATTGGACAATGCCCGAACTTCGCAGCGAGACGATGACGGTCAACATGGGGCCCCAGCACCCCAGCACGCACGGCGTGCTGCGGATCGTGCTCGAGCTCTCGGGCGAGACCGTGGTCGGCGCCGACACGACGATCGGCTTTCTGCACACCGGGATCGAGAAGACCGCGGAACAGAAGAAGTGGCAGCAGGTGATTCCGCTCGTCGAGCGGATGGACTATCTCGGCGCGCAGTCGAACAGCCTCGCCTTCTGCCTGGCCGTCGAACGGCTGCTGGGGATCGAGGTGCCCGAGCGCGTCCGCAATATCCGCGTGCTCATCGCGGAACTGCAGCGCATCACGAGCCATCTCGTGTGGCTCGCCACGCACGGCCTCGAGATCGGCGCGGTGTCGGTGATGATGTACTGCTTCCGCGAACGGGAGCAGCTCCTCAACCTCAACGAGATGCTCGCCGGGTTCCGGATGTTCCCGAGCTACCTGCGCATCGGGGGGCTTCGCGAAGATCTCCCGCCCGGCTTTCACGACGCGGTGAAGGCCTTTCTCGACGCGTTCCCCAGCAAGGTGGACGAGTACGAGGATCTGCTCACGAAGAACCAGATCTGGTTGAAGCGCACGCGCTCGGTCGGCCTGATTCCGAGGGACCTGGCGATCGCCTATGGGCTGGTGGGTCCGATGGCGCGTGCCGCCGGCGTACCCTACGACGTCCGCAAGGTGTTCCCCTATCTCGGGTACGAGACCTACGACTTCGACGTGCCGATCGGCACCGCCGGCGACGTCTACGATCGCTATCTGGTGCGCGTTGAAGAAATGCGGCAGAGCACGCGCCTCGCGCAGCAGGCGCTTGCGCGCATCAGCCCGCGCGGCGTCTACGACATCCAGGACTACCGGATTGTCCCTCCGCCGAAAGACCGCGTCTACACGGAGATGGAGGCCCTGATTCAGCACTTCCTGATCTATTCGCAGGGGTTTACCGTGCCGGCGGGCGAGGCGTACGTGCCGATCGAGGGGCCGCGCGGCGAACACGGCTTTTCCATCGTGTCGGACGGCACGAACCGGCCGTATCGCATCAAGCTGCGGGCGCCGTCGTTCTACGCATGCCAGGCGCTGCCGCATGCGATCGTCGGCGGTATGATCGCCGACGTCATCGCCGTCATCGGCTCGACCGACGTCGTCATGGGAGACGTGGATCGATGAGCTTCCATCCGTTGATGGTGTACGACTCGGATCACTTTCACAAGTCGGAGCGTGCGCGCCTCGATGAGGGGGGATCGTTTGCCTTCACGCCGGAGCGGCGCGCGAAGCTGGACGACATCCTGACGAAGTACCCGCCGGAACAGAAGCGCTCGGCGGTGCTCGCGGCGCTCTACCTCGTGCAGGAGCAGCACGGATACCTGACCGCCAGCGGCATGCGGCACGTCGGCGGCATCCTCGGCATGACTCCGGCCGAAGTGGAGGACGTCGCGACCTACTACGTGATGTTTTTCCGGGAGCGTGTCGGCACATACGTGCTGCAGGTCTGCCGTACGCTGTCGTGCGCCTTGAACGGCGCCGAGCGCGTGACCGAAGCGCTGTCGGCTAAGCTGGGCATCAAGGTCGGTGAAACCGATCCGTCGGGCATGTTCACGCTGCTCGAGTTCGAATGCCTGGGGGCGTGCGACCGCGCGCCGATCGTGATGGTGAACAACGAGCATTGGCACGAGCGCGTGCGTCCGGAGGACGCGGGCCGCCTGATCGACGAGATCAAGTCGAAAGGGAAGGCCGCGTTCAACGGATGTCATTTGAAAGTCGAACGGTGAGGCAGGGCTGAAGCCCTGCGCTACACGAGAGCGTTTTGCGAATCTGGATCTGTAGCGCAGCCCTTTAGAGGGCCGCCCATGAAATCGCATGGAACCTATTCTTACAAGATACGTCCGCGAGCCGAACAGCTATACCCTCGACTTTTTCCTGAAGCACGAGGGATACGAGGGGCTGAAGAAGGCGCTCGCGACGAAGCCGCACGACGTGATCGAGCTCGTGAAAGCATCGGGACTGCGCGGACGGGGCGGAGCGGGGTTTCCGACCGGCCTCAAATGGCAGTTCGTGCTCAAGGACACGCCCGGGCCGAAATACATCTGCTGCAACGCGGACGAGAGCGAGCCCGGAACGTTCAAAGATCACCTGCTGATGGAGCGCAACCCGCACCTGCTCTTCGAGGGGTGCCTGATCGGCTGCTGGGCCATCGGCGCGAAGGTCGCGTACATCTACATACGCGGCGAGTTCCATCACGTCCAGGAGATCCTCGAAGCGGAGCTCGCGAAAGCCTACGCCCAGGGGTATGCCGGCAAGAACATCATGGGCACCGGCTTCGACTGCGACATCGTGATTCATCGCGGCGCCGGCGCCTACGAAGCGGGCGAAGAAACCGCGCTCATCGAATCGCTCGAGGGCAAGCGCGCGCAGCCGCGGATCAAGCCGCCGTTTCCCGCCGTGTCGGGCCTCTACAACGCGCCGACCGCGGTCAACAACGTGGAAACGCTGTGCAACCTGCCGTCGATCGTCACGAACGGCGCCGAGTGGTTTGCCTCGCTCGGCCCGGAGAAGAACGGCGGGCCGAAGCTGTTCTGCGTCAGCGGCCACGTCAAGAAGCCCGGCGTCTTCGAAGCCACGATGAAGACGACGCTCAAGGAACTGATCTTCGGCTACGCCGGCGGCATCCGCGATGGTCACACCCTCAAGGCGGTCATTCCGGGCGGGTCGTCCGTCCCGATGCTGCTGCCTGACCAGCTCGACATCCCGGCGAGTTTCGACGACGTCGCGAAGGCCGGGTCGATGCTGGGCTCGGCCGGCATCATCGTCATGGACGAGACGACCTGCATGGTCTGGGCGGCGAGGAACCTCCTGTATTTCTACAAGCACGAGTCGTGCGGCAAGTGCACGCCGTGCCGGGAAGGCGGGGACTGGCTGCACAAGATCCTCACGCGGATCGAAAACGGGGAAGGGGAGATGCGCGATATCGATCTCCTCGTGAGTGTCGGCAACAACATTGCCGGCAAGACGCTCTGCGCCTTCGGCGACGCCGCCGCCACCCCGGCGCTGACCACCGTGAAGCACTTCCGCGCGGAGTTCGAGGCGCACATCCGCGAGGGCCGCTGCACCGTGCCGGCCGACTGGCGCGCGGCGACGATGCCGGTCGGAGCGCATTGAGATGAGCTGGCTGCCCCCGCCCACCGTCATCGCCCAGCTGGGCCTGATCATCGTCGTCTTCCAGATGCTGGTGTTGTCGGCGGCCTTCATGGTGTGGCTGGAGCGAAAGGTCTGCGCCTACATCCAGGACCGCAGCGGCCCCAACCGCGTCGGCTTCGAGGGCTTGCTGCAGCCGTTCGCCGACGTCTTCAAGCTCCTCTTCAAGGAACAGCTGAAACCGAAGGCGGCGGACACGGTCCTCTTCATGGTGGCGCCGCTGGTGTCGACGGCGGCCGCGTTTGCCGCGTTCTCGGTCGTGCCGTTCGGCACCGAGACGACGCTGTTCGGGCTGCTCGATCAGCCGATCCCGCTCGAGATCACGGACGTCAACGTCGCCGTCCTGGTCATCTTCGCCATCACCTCGATGGGCATCTACGGTATCGTCCTGGCCGGCTGGAGCTCGAACAGCAAGTATTCGCTGCTTGGCGGGCTGCGTTCCTCGGCCCAGATGATCAGCTACGAACTGTCGTACGGTCTCGCGATGGTCGCGGTCATCATGATGGCCGGGTCGCTGTCGATGCGTGACATCGTGACGAACCAGTCGGGCTACTGGTTCGGGTTCATCCCGCGCTGGTACATCTTCCTGCAGCCGCTGGGGTTCTTCATCTACCTCACGGCCGGAGTCGCCGAGACGAACCGCGCGCCGTTCGACTTCCCCGAGGCGGAGCAGGAGCTCGTCGCGGGATACCACACCGAGTACAGCTCGATGAGCTTCGCAGAACATCGCCCTGGGCACGCTGGGCAGCTACGGCTACCAGCGCGCGCTGCTGGCCGGCTCACCCACGCTGGGCCCAGG
>JANNHC010000411.1:0-3606 GCA_031404215.1 Acidobacteriota bacterium | reverse complement strand
GATCGGGAGCGTGCGCAGGAGGCTCGTCAACGCACGCACGCAGACCTCGAGCGCGCGCACGCCGAACTCGGGAGTGTGCAGGCGGATCGCGAACGCACCCAGGCAGACCTCGAACGCGCGCACGCCGAACTCAGGAATGTGCAGGCGGATCTCGCGCGCGCGCAGGCTGAAATCCAAGGTGGACAGGAGGACCTCGGACGGGCTCTGGGAGAACTCGAGGGGGCGCAGGCGCAGTTCGAGGCCGCGCGCACGCAGGCCGACGAGATTCGTGCTCGTGCCGATCGTGATCTGGCCGAGGCGCGCGCGGCGTTCGATGCGGAGCGCGCCGCCGCGGCTGAGGCGGTCGTTGCCGTCGAGCAAAACCCGTCGTCGTCCGGCGGTCGATCCGGACTCCTTGACGCCATCCGCGCGATAGACGAGTCGTCTTCTCTGTCGGCCGCCCTTGCCGCCGTCGTGCGGGGAGCCGCGCTCGAGTCCCCACGCGTGGCCCTCTTCATCGTCAACGGCCGCACGCTGGAGGAATGGCCGGTCGAGGGTGTGCCACCGGTGGATTCGGGTCCGATCCGCTCGGACGGACGGGAAGCCGGTTTCCTGGCGGAGGTATTGCGGAGCGGCGAGGCGCAATCGATCGATGGCACGAACGGCAGCCAGGCGCCGACATTTGCCCGGCTGTCCGCGGGACGGGGCGCGATTGCCGTGCCGGTTGTGCTTGGCGGCCGTCCCGTGGCGGTTCTCTACGCGGACGAAGGGACAGACGGTCAGGCCCTGACATCCTGGCGCGACACGGTCCAGATTCTCGGACGTCACGGGTCCGCGTTCATCGCGTACCTGACGGCCCTGCGGACCGCGCAGGCGCTGAGATTGATGGGCGGCGCACCCGACGTCAGCGATCCGTTCCTGACGACGGACACAGGGGGCACAGAGGACGAGGCGCAGGGGGCACGGCGCTACGCGCGCCTGCTGGTGTCGGAGATCAAGCTGTACAACGAAGGCGCCGTGCGAACGGGTCGCGAGCGTCGCGACCTCCTGCAACGCCTGAAGCCGGAGATCGATCGCGCGCGCCGGCTGTACGACGAGCGTATCGCGCCGTCCATCCGTGCGCGCGACCTGTACTTCCACCAGGAGCTCGTGCAGACGCTTGCGGACGGCGACCAGACGCTCCTCGGCTAATCCAGGGCACGACACGCACCGTGACTATCGCGTACATGCGTAATCGTTCGGCCATGTTACTGGTCGCGGGACTGCTCGTCGCCGCGGCGCAGTCGGCGACTTCGTCCGCGCAGCTCGCCCCTACCGCACATCCGGCGCTGCCGTCTAACCCCATCGAGCTGTGGCTGGTGCCGTCGGAAAACGATCGCGCAGCGCGATCGACCACAACCTTTGCCGCGCTCACGGCGGGCATGCAGCAGTTCCAGGAAGGGAACCATGCCGCCGCACTCACCAGCTTTACCCATCCTTCGCTCGCCAAGACTGCGTTGGCCGACTACGCGACCTACTACGCGGGACTCGCGCGGCTGCGGCTGGGGCAGGTCGCGGAGGCCCGCCGGACGCTCGATGGCGTCGGCGATCGACGAGCGCCCGGCGCCGTTGCGATCGCGGCAGGGCTCGCGGCGGGTGAGGCTGCCGAGATGGCGGGAGACGTTTCGGCCGCGGTGCGCATCTACGAACGGATCAGCGATCAGCCAGCCGCCGTCAGCGAGGACGTGCTCATGCGCCTCGGACGAGCGTCGCTGGCAGCCGGCGACAGGGCCAGGGCCGCCCAGGCGTTCATTCGCGTGTATTACGAGTTCGCGCTGACCGACGCCGCGCTCGCCGCGGGCCCTGCGCTCGCCGCGTTACGGGATCAAATCACGAGTACCGGCTACAAGTCGGATCTGGGCCGCGCGCAGATGCTGTTCGGGGCACGCCGGTTCGCGGAGGCGCGGACGGCGTTCCAGTCCCTTCAGAGTCTCGCCGAGGGGGACGACCGGGAGGTCGTGAACCTCCGCGTCGCGGAGTGCGACTTCAACTTGAAGCGATACGCCGCCGCACGCGACGGTGTCCAGCCCTACATGGATCGCGCCTCGCGCAAGGCGGAAGCCCGCTTCTTCTACCTGAGCAGCCTTCGCGAGCTGGGGGATCGCGACCGGTACATCGACCTGACCGCGTCGCTCGTTGCGGACTTTCCCGACAGCTCGTGGTCCGAGGAGGCACTGAGCAATCTCGGCACGTTCTACATCCTCATCGACGACGACGATCTGGCGGCACGGACGTTCAAGGAGTTGTACGAACGGTTTCCGACGGGCCCGCGCGCGGAGCGGGCGGCGTGGAAGTACGGGTGGTGGGCGTACACGAAGGGGCGGCACGCCGAAACCGTCCGCGTATTCGAGGGCGCGTCGATCGGGTTCCCACGTTCGGATTACCGGCCCCCGTTTCTGTACTGGGCGGGCCGCGCGCACGCCAAGCTCGGCGCTGCGCCCCAGGCCGAGTCGCGCTTGCGGCTGGTCTATGCCGACTACGCGAACTCGTATTATGGCCGGCTCGCGGCGCGTCAGCTCACCCGCCGCGCCGGTGCGCTCGCGCTCGGCGGCGACGTTCGCCTGGCGACGCGCGCACAGACCCCCATGCCGGAGGTGAAACCGATCCAGACCGAGCCGTTGATCCGTCTGCTCCTCGCCAACGGCTTGTACGATGACGCGCTGGCGGAGCTGCGGTACGCGCAGCGCGCGTGGGGGAGCTCGGCGCGTGTCGATGCGACGATCGCGTGGGTCTATCACCAGCAGGGCGAACTGCGTCGCGCGATCTCGCTGATGCGCCGCACGTATCCCCAGTTCCTGACGGCGGGGGGCCAGCAGCTGCCGGCCGAGATTCTCCAGGTCATTTTTCCGCTGGCCTACTGGGATTCGATCCGTAAGCACTCTGCGCTGCACCAGTTGGATCCTTACGTGGTCGCGGCGCTCATCGGGCAGGAATCGACCTTCGATCCGGCGATCAAGTCCGTGGCCAACGCCTGGGGTCTGATGCAGCTGGTGCCCGCGACGGGCCGCCGGCTGGCGCGATCGGTCGGGATTCGCAACTTCACGACCGCGACGCTCACCAACCCCGAGATCAATATCCGCCTGGGCACGCTTTACTTCGCGCAGCTCGTCGAGCAGTTCGGCGGCACTTACTACGCGCTGGCCAGTTACAACGCGGGTGAAAACCGCGTCGTTCGCTGGAAGGCCGAGCGTCCCGGGTTCGATGAGGACGAGTTCATCGACGACATCCCCTTTCCGGAAACACAGAATTATGTGAAGCGGGTGCTGGGCACGGCGGAGGACTATCGCCGGCTGTACTCGGACGGCTCGGTTCCGCGGACGATCTCGCCGTCGCCTGCCAAAACGCCGGTCAGAACAGGCACGGTGAGCAAACCGGGCGCAAAGAAAAAGGCGCCGGCGACCAGGAAAGCCCCAGCCAAGAAAAAAAAGACGCCGGCCAGGCCTACGACGAAGAGGCGCTAGTCGCGGGCGGATCTCGCGCAGAGACCGCCATGGACGCAGAGACCGGGACCGCATTCCGCCGACCGCGCGTTGCGCGGTGGAAGCTCGTGAGATCCACAGATAACAAACCCCCGGTGAATTGGGTGCG
>JANNHC010000410.1:0-18435 GCA_031404215.1 Acidobacteriota bacterium | reverse complement strand
CGCTGAAGAGCCGCTACAGCAGGCTGCTGGACGATGCGGTCACCAGGTGGGACGTGGATTTTCTGATCGGCGAGTTCATCGGCGAGCTGAACGCCTCACATACCTACAAAGGTGGCGGCGACGTGGAGCAGGCGCCACAGCGGTCGGTGGGCCTTCTCGGCGTTGACTGGGAGCTGGCCAATGGCGCCTACCGGATCAAGCGCATCGTCCGCGGAGGACCGTGGGACTCGTCGGTCCGCTCCCCCCTGGACGAACCCGGCGTGATGGTGAAGGAAGGGGAGTACGTGCTGGCGGTGAACGGCGTGTCGATGGACACGAAAGCCGACCCGTGGGCCACCTTCCAGGGGCTTGGCGACAAGACAGTCGTGCTGTCGGTCAATTCGACGCCGTCCCCGGCCGGAGCGCGCCAGGTTGTCGTGAAGTGCATGGCGAACGAAACCGAGCTGCGCTTCCGTTCCTGGATCGAAGAGCGTCGCCAAATCGTCGACAAGGCGACGAACGGAAAAATCGGCTACATCTACGTGCAGAGCACGGGCGTGGACGCCCAGAACGATCTCGTGCGCCAGTTCATGGCGCAGTGGAAGAAGGACGGTCTCATCATCGACGAGCGCTGGAACAGCGGTGGACAGATTCCCGATCGCTTCGTGGAGTTGCTCAACCGCCCGATCCTCGCATACTGGGCGGTGCGCGACGGCGCGAGCCAGCAGTGGCCCCCGGTCGCCCATCGTGGACCGCAGGTCATGCTGATCAACGGGTGGAGTGGTTCCGGCGGCGATGCGTTTCCCAGCTACTTCCGCGAAGCCGGGCTTGGACCACTCATCGGCACGCGCACATGGGGCGGCCTCATCGGCATCAGCGGCGCGCCGTCGCTGGCCGACGGCGGCAACGTGACGGTCCCGACCTTCAGGATGTACGACACGAAAGGTCAGTGGTTCGCGGAAGGGCACGGCGTCGAGCCGGACATCCGCGTGGACGACGACCCGGCGCAACTTGCGGCGGGGCACGATCCCCAGCTCGCCCGCGCGATCAAGGACGTCACGGATCGCGCCGCGAAAGCGCCCAAGGCGCCTGCACGTCCGGAGTACGAAAAGCGCATTCCACGATCCGGCGGCAGCCGGTAGCGGGACGCGGCACGTGCGGATAGGGGCGGCGTCAGCGTGATGTCGTGCGCAGGTCGAAGGCGGCCATCTCGTTGACGTTGCGCACGAGCAGGATGGCGCCGCTCATCGCCGGATGGTTCCACGTCTTGCCCTCGATCGCGTGAAAACGGACCAGTTCCTGGTGCCGGTCGGGTGAGGCGCGCACGAGCGCCAGGTCGCCGTCCTCGGTGAGCACGATCAGGTGCCCGCTCGCGAGCAGAACCTGGCCGTGGCCGTAACGGCCGCCTTTCCACTTGAGGTCGCCGGTGGCCGCATCGAGGCACGCGAGAATGGATTCGTCGAGCCCGTAGATGAACCCCTCGTGCAGGATCGAGCTCGTGAACTGGTTCTTCATGCGGATATTGCGCCAGACCTCGCGCACGGAAAACCCGCTGGCTGACGGCGTCAGCTCGATGACCGCCGCTCCCGTCCCGTACCCCGACGACAGGAACACGCGATTGGAGCCGATCACGATCGGCTGCGCGGCGTTCACGCCGTAGTCGGTCTTCCACGGATACTCCCAGAGCACGCGGCCCTCGTCTGGTGTCAGTCCGACCAGCCGCGACGCGCTGAAGACGACCAGCTGGCGGACGCCGCCAAGCGTCTTGAGCATCGGGGACGAATACCCCTGCTGATCGTCCAGCGCGTGCCACCGGCGAGCGCCGGTCAGGCGATCGTATGCGACGACCGAACGTCCCGTTGGTCCGCCCGGGGTCACGACGACGGTGTTGCCCACGATTAACGGGGCCGCAGCCATGCCCCACTGCAGGTTCGATGCGCCGTTTTCGTCCAGGATGTTCGTACGCCACAGCGTTTTGCCGGTGGCTTCCTCCAGCGACCGGAACTCTCCCTGTCCGCCGAGCACGTAGACCCGGCCATCGCTCCAGGTGGGAGTCGCGCGCGGCCCGTCCCCTCCCATGCTTTCGTGAAAGACCGCGGCCCAGTCACTGGTCCACAACTCGCGGCCGGTCGCGACGTCGTAGGCCGCCACGACCTCCTGTGGTCCGCGCTGCTCGATGGTGAACGCGCGGCCGCGCGCGATGGCGAACGACGCGTAGCCGCCGCCGACCGGCTGCTTCCAGAGTGGCTGCAGCCCCTCGGACGGCCACGCGGTGCTAATCCGCTGTTCCCGGTAGTGGCCGTCGCGGGACGGCCCGCGGAAGTCGGTCCAGTACGCAGGCGCCGGGACAGCGTCTGGGGCCACGGCTGGCTGCGTGGGCGGCGGTGGTTGGGCTGCCGCGGACGTGACGGGTGCGGGCTCGGCCGGTGCGGCCGCCGGTTCGGCCCGGCGGGCTTCACGATCGCGGGCGACGCGCTCGGCGCGCGCGCGCTCGGACTCGACGAATTCGAGATGCGGCGACCCGCCGCCGTACAGGACGACACGGAGACCGAGGGCATAAAGCACGGCCCCGCTGACGAGCAGCGTGACGATGACGATGGCGGCGAACTTCAGAATCCTGCGCAGCATGCGCGTATCTTGCCCTAGTGCAGGCCTGGAGCGTTATATCCTTCGGATGGCAGTGTCTCGGGTGCCGGGGCGCCAACGGCGCCGCGAGGCGCCGGTCAGTATTCAGCGAAGGCGTCGTCCGGATAGCAATAGAGCCAGCGGTCACCGGGTTCGGCCGAGGCGACGACGGGGTGCGTGCTCGTTCGTGCATGGGCAGTCGCGTGGTGATTGGGCGACGAATCGCAGCACGAGGTCACGCCGCACGTCTGACATGTCCGAAGGTGGACCCATGCCGAACCGATCTTGACGCACTCCTGGCATTCGTGCCGGGCGGGCGGCTTGACGGTTGTGACGGACTCGATGTGCAGGCATGCAGTGTTTGGCATAGTGGAGACTGTTCAAGTGCCGTCAATCAATTCGGGCACGGACTGGCCCGAGCTTCGGCTGGCGGAGTGGATCGCGACGCGCGACACGCTCCAACTCTGGCTGCAGATCGTCGGCAAAGTTCGGCTCCGCCTCGCGCCGCCAGTCAACCACTCGTGGCAGTGCACTTTTTATCTTACCGCTCGAGGACTGACCACGTCCCCGATTCCGTACGGTACGCGATCGTTTCACATCGACCTGGACTTCGTGGATCACCGCCTGATCATCGCGACGACCGATGGCATGTCCAGCGGTTTTTCCCTGGAGCCGCAGAGCGTCGCAAAGTTCTACGTCCGTCTGATGGATGAATTGACGCGGCTCGGTCTGCCGGTTCACATCTCGGCGAAACCAAACGAGGTCGCCGAGGCCATCCCGTTTGCGATCGACGAAACGCACCGCGCGTACGATCGGGACGCGGTGCACCGCTTCTGGCGGGCGCTCTCTCAGGCCGATCGCGTGCTGAAGCAGTTCCGGGGGCGTTTCATCGGCAAATGCAGCCCCGTGCACGTGTTCTGGGGCGCGATGGACCTGGCCGTGACCAGGTTTTCCGGCCGGACCGCGCCGCCGCATCCGGGCGGCATCCCGAACCTTCCGGACGCGGTGACGCGGGAGGCGTATTCGCACGAGGTCAGCAGCTGTGGGTTCTGGCCCGGCACGGCGCCCGTGGACTATCCGGCTTTTTATGCGTACGCATATCCGCCACCACCAGGTTTCGCGGAGGCCCGCGTGCGACCCGACGGAGCGTTCTACAGCGCCGAATTCGGTGAGTTCATCCTGCCCTACGATCGCGTGCGCGAATCGGCCGCGCCGGACGAACTGCTGCTGGAGTTCCTGCAATCGGCATACGAGGCGGCCGCCGACCTCGGCGCGTGGGATCGCGCGGCGCTCGAACGGAGATGACCGGCATGGCCGCCGGGTCGGGATCCGACCTTACCGCGACGCCAGCGAGCGCACCACGTCGATGAGCCTCTGCAGCGGCGCGAGCGCCACCGGATCGGAGACGGCGACGCTGTGCCGCCGTCCCCCGTCCTCAATGGTGATGTGGTACGTCTGGTAGTCCGCCGCGCCACGCGGTGCGGGCATGCGCGATGGCAGCGAAAAAAACTGCGCCTCGTCGATGAGCTGACTCACGGATCGGCGATCGCTCTCGGCCAGCGCGTCGACGTCGATGGTGCGGGGAACGGCCAGGCCGGGGAAGAACCCGATCCCGCCGCTCACCTGGAAATGCACGCGCATGATTCCTTCCTGGCGAGCGTCGATCCGCCCAGTCCCGTGATTGCGCTTACCGGGCGACTGGAACACCGGCCGACACCGAGAGGCCCACGGCCGCCCATGCGTCCGCCACGATGTCCTGTTCGACGCTCCCCTGACCGTACAACCGCGCCGCGGTGGATACGGTCAGCTTCGCGAACCGCCTGAACCCTGTGTTCGGCCGCAACGCCGAATCGCGTAGCGTCTCATACCAGATCCGGCCCGCTGTTGCCCAGGCGTAACCACCGAGCGCGTCCGCCGCCAGGTGGAACGCCTTGTTCGGAATACCCGAATTGATGTGCACGCCGCCGTGATCGTTGTAGGTGTCTACGTAGTCTCTCATGTGATCCGGCTGCGGGTCGGTGCCGATCACAGGATCCGAGTACGCGGTGCCGGGGGCCTTCATCGACCGCAGAGCCCGGCCGTTGACCGCCGGCGTGAAGAGGCCCTCGCCAATCAGCCAGTCGGCCTGCTGCGCGGTCTGGTTCAGCAGCCTCTGTTTGATCAGCGAGCCGAAGACGTCCGACATCGACTCATTGAGCGCGCCCGCCTGGAACATGTAAACGAGCCCCGCCTCGTCTTCGGTGACGCCGTGCGCCAGCTCGTGACCGATGACGTCCACCGCGATCGTGAAGCGGTTGAACAGCTGGCCGTCGCCGTCGCCGAACACCATCTGCGTGCTGTTCCAGAACGCGTTGTTGTAGCGATGGCCGTAGTGCACCGTGGCCTCGAGCGCCATTCCCTCGTCGTCGATCGAGTGGCGATCGAAGACCTCCGAATAGAAGTCCCATGTGGCTCCGAGACCCCGAAACGCCTCGCGCACCGCATCGTCGGCGTTCGCCGTCGGCGGGTTCGCCTCTGACGCAACCACGAAGCCGGGAAGCTGCTGCCGGTTGTCCGCCGAGTAGATCGTGCGGCGCTTCGAGGCGGAGAGGGCCGCCACGTCCACGGCCGGCGGTCGGTCGAGCGTGAGCGGCGACGCCCGCAATCCGCGGAACGTGCTGTCGAGGGCGAGAGTCCGGCTCGCGCTCTCCCGCTGATCCGCGGTGCCCCGCTCAGCGATCGCGCGCAGGATATGCGGCGGCAGAATGCAGAAGACAGAGTGACGCTGCGATCTCGAACACATGAAGACCTCCTCCTTGTTCGACGTTCGACCCTTTTCCCACGACGCGCGTGGTTGTGGACGTGTCAAACAGGCGGAAGGTTCATAACTGGGCTGAGGCATTGGGCGCCGGGTAGAAAGAACCCCTGAGCCCTGAGTCTCGCAAGACCGAACTCAGGGACGCCGTCGGTCGGCAAGGTATCCGTACACTCCCTGCCGTCGCACGAGGATTTCAACGGCCGGGTCCTGATACGCCTTGCCCCAGTCGCGCGACTACGACTTGTCGTCGGACGGATCGGACGACGGGTGGGGGAGCGCCGTGCCGGTCCACGGCATCAGCACGCCAGCCTTTACGTACGTGATCAGCTTCGCGCGCGTGTCCACGATATCGAGGTTCCGCATCGTCAGCTGACCGATGCGATCCTGCGGCGAGAACATGGATTCCCCCTTCTCCATCGTCAGCCGCTCGGGCTTGTAGGTGAGGTTGGGAGATGTCGTATCGAGAATCGAGTAGTCGTTGCCGCGCCGGAGCTCGAGGCGCACTTCGCCGGTGATGGCGCGGGCGATCCAGCGCTGCGCGGTCTCGCGGAGCATCATCGATTGCGGGTCGAACCACCGTCCCTGGTACAGCAGGCGGCCGAGCCGCCGGCCGTTGTCGCGGTACTGTTCGATGGTGTCCTCGTTGTGAATGCCGGTGATCAGGCGCTCGTACGCGATGAAGAGCAGCGCCATGCCGGGCGCCTCGTAGATCCCGCGGCTCTTGGCCTCGATGATGCGATTTTCGATCTGGTCGCTCATGCCGAGGCCATGGCGGCCGCCAATCCGGTTGGCCTCGAGCATCAGCTCAACCAGATCCGTGAAGCTGATGCCGTTCAACCCGACCGGCTGACCTTCTTCGAACCGTATCGTGACCTCTTCGCGTGTGACGTGCACGTCGTCGCGCCACGACGCCACGCCCATGATGGGTTCCACGATCGCGATCCCGGCGTCGAGCCTCTCGAGATCCTTGGCTTCATGCGTTGCGCCGAGGATGTTGGAGTCGGTCGAGTACGCCTTGTCGGCGCTCATCTTGTACTCGAACCCCGCCTGACGCATGTATTCGGACATCTCGGCCCGGCCGCCGAGCTCGTCGATGAACGTCTGGTCCAGCCAGGGTTTGTAAATCCGGAGATCGGGGTTCGCCAGGAGCCCGTAACGGTAAAAGCGCTCGATGTCGTTGCCCTTGAAGGTGCTTCCGTCTCCCCAGATGTTGACCCGGTCCTGCTTCATCGCGCCAACGAGCATCGTTCCCGTCACCGCTCGACCGATTGGCGTGGTGTTGAAATAGGGGACGCCCGCGGTTGAGATGTGGAACGCACCACATTGCAGCACGGCCAGCCCTTCGGCGACCAATGGCGCGCGGCAATCGACGAGGCGGGCTTCTTCCGCGCCATACTGCAAGGCGCGTCGAGGGATTTCGTCGTAATCCGGCTCGTCTGGCTGGCCGAGATTTGCGGTGTACGCGTACGGGATCGCGCCCTTTGCGCGCATCCAATGCAGTGCGGCGCTCGTGTCGAGTCCGCCGGAGAACGCAATACCGACTTTTTCGCCGGCAGGAAGATGCTGGAGGATTTTAGCCATTCGTTCAGAAATCCGACGTTACATCATATCCGGCCTCTCTTCGGGCTCGGCGAGAATGCGGGCGAATGGGAGCGGATCGACGTTGGCGCCCGTGAGGACGATTCCCGCGCTGAAGGCCCGTGCGCTCCCGCGCTCCTGCAGCAGCGCGGCGAGGCCCGCGGCGCCGGCGCCTTCGACGGCGTTGTGCGTGTCGATGAACAGCATCCGCATCGCCCGCTCGATTTCGTCGTCTGTGACTTCCACGATGCGCTCGACCCCGGCGCGAATGATGTCGAGTGCGGCGGCGACCGGCGTGCGGCACGCCATCCCGTCGGCGACTCTCGTCGAGACGTCGTGGGAGACGGGTTGTCCAAGCGCGAACGATCGCGCGTAGGCCGGGGCCGCGGCGGACACCACACCGACGATGTGTGTTTTCAATCCGAGCGCGTCGCGTGCGGCGATGGCGCCGCAGATTCCGGAGCCGAGGCCGATCGGCACGTATAACACCGCGAGATCCGGAGCCGCCCGGAACAGCTCGAGCGAGTAGGACGCGACCCCGTGCACCAGGAGCGGGTGAAACGACGGGACCTGGTGCCAGCCGCGTTCGGCGGCGACGTCCGCGCTGGCTTCGAGCGACGCCTGAAAATCAGCCCCGCGCTCGATGAGCTCAGCACCGAGCGCGCGCATGGCCGCATTCTTGGTCGTGCTGTTGCCGTGCGGCACGACCACGGCGGTCCTGATCCCGTAGCGGGTCGCGGCGAAGGCGATTGACTGCCCGTGGTTGCCGCGCGTGGCCGCGACGACGCCGGTGACGCGGGGCTGCGACCGGCGGAGGTGATCGAAATAGACGAGTCCGCCCCGGACCTTGAACGCGCCAACCGGTGTGTGGTTTTCGTGCTTGACCCACACGGCCGCTTCGCAGCGCGCGTCAAGCAGGGGCCATCGTTGCTGCGTCGTGGGCGGCATAGCGGCATAGACCACGCGTGCCGCGGATTCGAGGTCGCCCAGAGTCGTGATCATCGCAGCAGCCTCAATCCATTGGCGCGAGACGCGTGCGCCGATCAGTTCCTTGTGAGCGGAACGGCGACGTACCCACTCCGCGCGCGCACCTTGTAGCCGTCGCGGTTCACCTTCACCCGTATGCCGTGATACTTCCCGTCTCCCGGATGCGGCGACGAGTATCCCAGCACGTACTGGGTGTTCAGTTCCTCGGCGATACGCGCGGTGGCGGTGGCCAGGTCGGATGGTTCGTGCACCACTTCGGTGTGCCCGCCGGTCTGGTTCGTGATTTCACCGAGCGCGGCCTGGTTGACGCGGGTGTTGATGGTCTGTCTCGACGGCGAGTCGATGGCGACGGCATAAATGAAGGCGTCAGTCCGCAGCAGCGCGGAGCGCAGGTCGCGCAGCGTCGCATCGCTGGCCGTGTCGGCGCCGTCCGAGATGATGACGAGCGCGGCGCGGTCGCGAGCCCGCTGGTCGATGAGCGGCAGCGCGCTCAGCACGGCGTCGTAGATCGCGGTGCCCCCGGACGCCCGCAGCGAATCGAGCGCCTTGCGCACCGTGACAGCTTCGGCGGGCGTAGTCCACGGCGCGAGGAGGCGGGGCTCGTGGTTGAATGTCATTACGAAGAGGGCATCGTCTTGCGCCAGCGATTCGAGCAGGAACCGCTCAACCGCCGTGCGCGCGTCGAGAATGCGCTGGCCGAACATGCTGTCGCTGATGTCGAGGAGGAGGCCGAGGCCGACCGGGACCCGTTCGTGCGTGAACTGCGTGATCGTCTGCGGCACGCCGTCCTCGAAGACCGTGAAGGACTCGGCGGGCAGATCCGGCACCAAACGTCCGTTTGCGTCCCGGACGGTGACCGTCACCGCCGTGATCTCGACGCTCGATCGCAGGGTCCGCGGCGCCCGCGGCATCGGGGGAGCCTGCGCCGACAACACGGTCGTGCCCACCACTGCCGCGACGACCGCAAGCGGATGGATCCGGCCGACGATCGCCTTCACACGCCCAGTCTACTCCGTCAGGCGCGTACCGGCGGCTGCGGAGTCACCGACTTGACCGGCTGGTGGCGCCTGTGACATAAGAAGAATCATGTTCACGACGGCGGCCCGCGCGTGTTGTTGTCCGGAGACGTTCCGGTCCCCGCGCTGCGGCCTGCCCATGTGATCCAGTGATCGCTGTCGAATAGGCCAGACAAGCTGAAGGTCCGGAAAGCATTGCCGCTTCCGGGCCTTTTTTATTTCTGCCCGGGAGCCTGGGTCGCCTCCCGGGCTTTTTTGTGTGTCGGTCCGGTGCATTGAGGAGACAGGTCGATGGAATGGTCGAGAATCGGTGTGGTCGTTGGGGGAATAAGCGTGATGACTGCCATCACGGCGGGCGCGAAAACCGCGACCGCGCCCCAGCCGCCCGCCGCGCCGGTTACCGCAGGCTGGCAGGACAACTTCATCGTGCAATCCGCCAACGGCGAGAGTCGCCTCGTGCTTGGTCTGACGGCGCAGACCGACGGCCGTTTCTCACTGGACGATCCGCTCTCCATCACCAACACATTCACGATCCGGAAGGCACGCCCGACCCTGTCGGGACGGGTTGCGAAGTATTTCGACTTCAAGGTCATGCCGGACTTCGGGAACGGGACGGCGTCGCTGCTGGATGCCTATTTCGACATCCGGTTCTCGTCGAAGTTCCGAGTGCGCAGCGGCAAGGACAAGACACCGGTCGGGTTCGAGCTGCTGCAGGGCGATCCTTACCTGCTGTTTCCCGAACGCTCGCTGGCCTCGAGCCTCGTGCCGAACCGTGATGTGGGCTTTCAGGTCCAGGGCGATCTCTCGCCGCGATTCTCCTATGCAGGGGGCGTCTTCAACGGCGTGCCGGACGCCAGCAGTTCGACGACCGACGTGGACGCCAACCACTCGAAGGACGTAGCCGGCCGTGTCGTCTGGCAGCCTTTTCGATCGACGCTGACTCCGGCTGGCGCACTGAACGGTTTGGGATTCCAGATTGGCGGCTCGATCGGCAGCCAGTCCGGCGCGCTGCCGTCGTTCAGAACTTCAGTCGGTCAGACGTATTTCTCCTATGCGGGCGGCACGGCGGCGTCGGGCGATCGCCGCCGCATCACTCCGGCCGTCTTCTACTACTGCCGATCATTCGGCGGATTCGCCGAGTACGTGCGTTCGACGCAGGAGATCTCACGCGCCGGCTCGGGCGCCGAGATCAGGAACCAGGGGTGGGGCGTCACCGGCTCCTACGTGTTGACCGGCGAGGCCGCGTCGGATCGCGGCGTGCGTCCGAAGCGCAGTTTCGATCCCGCCACCGGACACTGGGGCGCGGTGGAGCTCGCGGCCAGGTATTCGCAATTGCGCGTGGATCCGCGTGCCTTCACGAATGGCTTCGCGGTCGCGACGGCCAGCCGGAACGCCGGTTCGTTCACCGTCGGGGCGAACTGGTATCCCGTCGCCTTCATCAAGTACTACGCGACATTCGAACGGACGTCTTTCGACGGCGGCGCGCCGCGCCCGGCGGAAAACGTCATCCTCCTTCGCGCCCAGGTGGCTTTTTGATGGAGACTGTCATGAACGCATCGAGATCACCGCTTCGCGCGGTGATTCTTGGCCTCGCGCTCGCCGCCCTCGGCACGACCGCCGCGGCGCAGACGCTGCTCAACGTCTCGTACGATCCGACGCGCGAGCTCTACCAGGAGTTCAACGCCGCGTTCATCAAGCATTGGAAAGCCAAAACGGGACAGACGGTCACGATCAAGCAATCCCACGGCGGTTCCGCCGGCCAGGCGCGCGCCGTCATCGACGGGCTCGAGGCGGACGTCGTCACACTCGCGCTGGCGTACGACATCGACGCGGTGGCGCAGGGCGGGCTGACGACGGCCGGATGGCAGAAGCGGCTGCCGCAAAACAGCTCGCCCTACACGTCAACGGTCGTGTTCCTCGTACGGCACGGCAATCCGCGTGGGATCAAGGACTGGGGGGACCTGGCGAAACCCGGAATCCAGATCATCACCCCCAATCCAAAAACCTCCGGCGGCGCGCGCTGGAACTATCTCGCGGCGTGGGGCCACGCCCTTCGCCAGCCAGGCGGCACCGAGGACAAGGCGCGCCAATTTGTCGGCGACCTCTATAGGAAAGTGCCCGTCCTCGATTCAGGCGCGCGCGGGTCCACCATCACGTTTGTCCGGCGGCAGATCGGCGACGTGCTCCTCGCGTGGGAGAATGAAGCATACTTGGCGCTTCAGGAATCACCGGGTCAGCTCGAGATTGTCGTACCGTCGATCAGCATTCTGGCCGAGCCGCCCGTCGCGGTGGTGGACAAGGTCGTGGATCGCCGGGGCACGCGCGCGCTCGCCGACGCGTACCTGCAGTACCTCTACTCGCCAGAAGGACAGGAAATTGCCGCGAAACGCCATTACCGGCCCCGCGACCAAGCCGTGGCCGCCCGCTACGCCAGCAGCTTTGCGAAGGTGAAGCTCTTCACGATAGACGAACTCTTCGGCGGCTGGCAGAAAGCGCAGAAGGCGCACTTTGCCGACGGCGGCGTGTTCGATCAGATTTACAAACCAGGCGCACGATGAGTCGAGCGCTGCCCCGCCGCCGGGTCCTCCCGGGATTCGGCCTCACGATGGGAATCACGGTCCTCTACCTGAGCCTCATCGTGTTGATCCCGCTCGCCACACTGCCGGCCAAGACGCTGACGATGTCGTGGCAGGCGTTTTACGACACCATCACCGACCCGCGCGTCGTCGCGTCGTATCGTTTGAGCCTGGGCGCGTCGCTCGCGGCGGCTGGGGTGAACGCGATATTCGGCTTCGCCGTCGCCTGGGTGCTCGCGCGCTACTCGTTTCCCGGCCGGCGGGTCGTTGACGCGCTCATCGACCTGCCGTTCGCGCTTCCGACCGCCGTCGCCGGTATCGTGTTGACGACCTTGTATGCGCCGAACGGGTGGCTGGGCGCCCCGCTCGCGCGGCACGGTATCAGGGTGGCGTTCACGCCGCTCGGCGTGATCGTGGCGCTGATCTTCATCGGGCTGCCATTCGTGGTGCGGACGCTGCAACCGGTGATCGAAGACCTGGATCCGGACATCGAGGAGGCCGCTACCAGCCTGGGCGCGAGCCGCGCCGGAGTGCTGCTCCGCGTCGTGCTCCCCAATCTGTTCCCCGCCTGGCTGACCGGCTTCGCGCTGGCGTTCGCCCGGGCGGTGGGCGAATACGGATCGGTGGTCTTCATCTCCGGCAATATGCCGATGCACACCGAGATTTCGCCGCTGCTCATCGTCACGAAGCTTGAACAATACGACTACGCGGGCGCGACAGCGATCGCCCTCGTCATGCTGGTTCTTTCCTTCGTGTTGCTGCTCGGGATCAACGGCCTGCAGACGTGGGCCCGGCGGCGAGTGGCGCCATGAGGACAGGCGCCCAGCGGGCGCAACTGACGGAGCCCCGGTTCGTCCGGTGGACGCTGACCGCTGTGGCGCTTGGCTTCGTCACGCTCTTTCTGATCGTGCCGCTGGCGGCTGTCTTCGCCGAGGCGCTCTCGAAGGGATTCGAAGCCTACCGCGCGGCCATCGTGGAACCCGACGCGCTGGCGGCCCTGAAGCTGACGCTCCTGGCGGCCGCGATTGCCGTGCCGGTCAACGTCGTGTTCGGCGTAGCGGCCGGGTGGGCCATTGGCAAGTTCCAGTTCCGGGGCCGGCAGCTGTTGCTGACCCTCATCGATCTGCCGTTTGCCGTCTCGCCCGTGATTTCCGGCCTGGTATTCGTGCTGCTGTTTGGCCGCCGCGGCTGGCTGGGCCCGTGGATGATCGATCACGGGTTTCAGGTCGTCTTTGCGGTGCCGGGCATCGTGCTGGCCACGATCTTTGTGTCGTTTCCGTTCGTGGCGCGCGAAATCATCCCGATCATGGAAGCCACGGGGACCGAAGAGGAGGAGGCCGCCTGCGTGCTGGGCGCCGGCGGATTGCAGATGTTCCTCCGCGTGACCTTGCCGAACATCAAGTGGGGTCTGCTCTACGGCGTCATCCTCGCGAATGCCCGGGCGATGGGAGAGTTCGGCGCCGTCTCGGTGGTGTCCGGACACATACGCGGCGTGACGAACACGCTGCCCCTTCACGTGGAGATTCTGTATAACGAGTACAACGCGCAGGCGGCATTCGCGGTCGCGTCACTGCTCGGATGCCTGGCGGTCGTGACGTTGATCGTCAAGGCAATCGTCGAAACGCGAGTCCGCCGGCAGTCGGCGGCCGCGTCACTGCGGGCGGTGGAGGTCGTGCCATGGGAATCGAAGTCCGCGGTCTGAGGAAGACGTTCGGGCGGTTCGTCGCGCTGAACGACGTCAGCCTCAGCGTCGCCTCGGGAGAGCTCGTCGCGCTGCTTGGCCCGTCGGGCTCCGGCAAGACGACGTTGCTTCGCATCATCGCGGGGCTCGAGGCGGCGGACACGGGGTCCGTCATCCTGGAAGGCGAAGATGCGACCGCGCGCAACGCGCGCGACCGGCGTGTCGGATTCGTGTTCCAGCACTACGCGTTGTTCCGCCACATGAGCGTCTTCGAGAACGTGGCCTTCGGCCTCCGCGTTCGGCCGCGCGCGACCCGGCCGGACGAGGCGGAGATCGGCCGTCGCGTCCGCCAGCTCCTCGAGCTGGTGCAGCTCGACTTCATGGCGGACCGCAGGCCCTCGGAGCTGTCGGGCGGACAGCGGCAGCGCGTCGCGCTCGCGCGCGCGCTCGCCGTCGAGCCGAAGGTCCTGCTGCTCGACGAGCCGTTCGGCGCGCTCGACGCCAAGGTTCGGCAGGAGCTGCGCCGTTGGCTGCGCCGCTTGCACGACGACATTCATCTGACGAGCGTCTTCGTCACCCACGATCAGGAAGAAGCGCTGGAGCTTGCCGACCGCGTCGCGGTGATGAACCACGGCGTGATCGAACAGGACGGCACGCCCGAGGACGTCGTCGAACGGCCGGCGACCCCGTTTGTCATCGGCTTCCTTGGAACGGTCAATATCTTTCACGGGCGCGTGGAGGCGGGACGCGGTATCTTCGGACCGCTCGCCGTCGAGTATCCCGTGCACGCGGACCCGGCGCCGCGCGTCGCCTCGGCGTACACACGTCCGCACGAATTCGACGTGAGCCGGAGCGAAACGGGCTCGGGTCTCTGGGCCGTGCTGGAGCAGGTCACGTCGGTGGGCGCCATGGTGCGACTCGAACTCGCCGGCGCCCACGGCGGAGTGATCCACGCGGAGCTCGGACGCGACCAGTTCGAACGTCTTGCCGTCCAGCCGGGCGATCGCCTGTATGTCACGCCCCGCAAGGTCCGCGTCTTCGTCGAATAGCGTCCGCGTGACATTTTGGTGGCATCGCGGTAGCCGCGCGGGCGTACGCTAGGATCGACAACGACGCCGTGCCTGAGGCGACCCTCGCCGCAATTCGTCGCATCCTGCTGTGCATCCTGCTGGTTGGCCTGGCGGGAATGGCGGCTGAGCTTCTGTTCCTCCAGCATGACGAAGAGGCCACTCAGCTCATTCCGCTCGTGCTGATTGCGCTGGCGTTCGCGGCGCTCACGTGGCACGCGGCACACGGGGATCCCGCGAGTCTCGCGGCCGTGCAGGTGACGATGGTGCTGTTCCTCGTGGCGGGACTGCTGGGGATGTACCTGCATTACCGTGCGAACGTGGAGTTTCAGCGGGAGGTCGACCCGTCGATCGCCGGACAGGCGCTGCTCTGGAAGGCACTGGCCGCGAAAACGCCGCCGGCGCTTGCGCCGGGATCGATGTCCCAGCTTGGACTGATTGGGCTCGCCTACGCGTATCGGCATCCGTCGCGTCATCGCCGTCCGCCCACACCGCTCCCGCCGGCAACCGGTGGGCCATAGAGGAGAATGTGAAATGACCGTCAGAACTCGATGGGCACTCGTGGCGCTGCTGGCAATCGCCGCGTCGGTTTCCTCGCTCACGCTGCGTGCGCAGGTCGGGAAGTCACAGGGCGTCGTGGATGCCAATACCGTGGCGGAAGCGGATCTCGCGAAGATGCCGCACATGACGCCGGCGACCGCGAAGGCGATGGTCGGCGCGCGCCCGTTCAAGAGCATCACCGAGCTCAACACGTTCCTGGTCGGGCAGGGCCTCACGCAGGAGCAGGCGATGGCCTTCTACCAGAAGGCCTTCGTCCACATCAACCTGAACACCGCCACGCGCGACGAGATCCTGCTCGTGCCGGGCGCGGGCAACCGCATGGTGCGCGAGTTCGCGGAATACCGCCCGTGGAAGACCTGGGCGCAGTTCGACAAGGAGATGGGGAAGTACGTCGGCGCCGACGCGACCGCGAAGCTGGCGCAGTACACGTTCATTCCCGTCAACCTCAACACGGCGACCGACGACGACATTCTCAGCATCCCGGGCGCCGGCCCGCGCATGGTGCGCGAGTTCAAGGAATATCGGCCGTGGAAGACGTGGGCGCAGTTCGACAAGGAAATCGGCAAGTACGTCGGACCGAAAGAGACCGAGCGGCTGAAGCGATATGTGGTAATCCCTAATCCATAATCCCTAATCCATAATCCCTGATCTATTGGATCTCTCATCCTGTGTTCCTCATCCCCGCGGCAATGCCATTCACGGTCACCATGAACGCGTTCGTGATCTGCGGATCCGGCGCGCGGTTTTCGCGGAGACGGCGCAGCAGCTCGATCTGGACAAGGTTGATCGGGTAGACGTACGGGTTCCGCACTTCGATCGAGCGGCGGAGCACGACGTTTTCGGTGAGGAGGCGTTCCTTGCCCATCACCTGCAGGACCGTCCTGACCGTGCTGTCGAGACGGCGCCGCAGATCGGCGCCGACCTCCTGCAAGGCCGGCGGCACCAGCCGGCGATCGTACTCGGCGGCGATCCGGGCATCAGACTCCGCGAGCACCATCGCGATCAGGTCCAGCGTGGAGCGAAAGAACGGCCACTCCTCGTACATTTCGCGAAGCGTGTCGAGTTCGCCGCGCTCGAGGGCGGATGCCAGCGCCCCGCCGGTGCCGAGCCACGAGGGCAGCAGCAGGCGCGTCTGGGTCCATGCGAACACCCAGGGAATCGCCCGCAACGAGTCAACCCCTCCCTCCGCCGTGCGGCGCACCGGCCGGCTGCCTATGGGAACCGAACCGAGCTCTACTTCCGGGGTCGCCGCCCTGAAATACGCGATGAAGCGGGGGTCGTCGTACACGACTTCGCGGTACACGGCGCGCGCCGTTTCGGCCAGGCGCTCCACGACCGGACGCCATCGCGGCTGCGGAGGTTCCGGCACGTCGAGCGTCGCGCCGAGCGTGGCCGTCGTGTAGAGCTCGAGGGTGCGCGTCGCGATGTCGGGTAGCCCGAACTGCGCCTGGATCATCTCGCCCTGCTCGGTGACGCGCAGCCTGCCGTGCACCGATCCGGGCGGCTGGGACTGAATCGCGAGATACGTGGGGCCGCCGCCCCGGCTGATGCTGCCCCCGCGGCCATGAAACAGCGTCAGCTCGACGCCCGCCTCGCGGCAGACGTCCACGAGGGCCTCCTGCGCGCGATACAGCGCCCAGTTCGCCGCGAGCCGGCCCCCGTCCTTCGCCGAGTCGGAGTAGCCGACCATGACTTCCTGCCGGCCACTGATGCGCTCGCGATACCCCGGGATGGCCAGCAGCGCGCGCAGCGTCGCGGGGGCGGCGTCCAGGTCGTCGATGCGTTCGAACAGCGGCACCACGCGCAGCTGGTTCTTCGAATGCGCCTGGAGCGCCTGGACGGCCAGGACGTCGGATGGCGCCTGCGCCATCGAGACGACATAGGCGGCCAGTGACTCCGGGTGCATCGAACCCGCGAGGTTGAACGTGTCCAGCACCTCCCGCTCGTCTGCGCCGGCATCGAGATCGCGCGGGACGAGCGGCTCCGGATCGCGGATCGCGTCGGTCAGAAACCCCTGGCGGCGCGGCTCGTCCCACTCGAGGTAGGAGCCGAGGCCTCGACGGCGCGTCACCGCGTCGAGCACGGCCGCGTGGCGCGACGCGTGCTGCCGGATGTCGAGACCCACGAGCGTGACACCGAAGGCCGCGACGCGCCGCAGCACATCGGTCAGCCGTCCGTCCGCGATCAACGCCTGCCCGGTCTCCATGAGCGACCGGTAGCACAGATCCAGCGGCTCGAGCAGCTCCGCGGCCGACGCGTACGGCGCCACGCGGTTCGACCCCGGGCGCGCGGAGTGTCCCTTGAGCAGCTCCGCCCTCGTGAGATCGACGCCCAGATGCTCGCGCGTCACGCGAAGCCGATCGCGGACTTCGCGAAGGACGGCGCGATAGGGCTCCTTTGCGTCGTTGGCGCGGGCCCGCAGCTCCGGCGTGGCCTCCGTGATCGACAGCTCCGAGCGCAGCGCCGCGACTTCGCGCTCGTACAGGTCCGCCGCCATCCATCGCGAGACACTGCACGCCAGCTGAGTGACCGCCGGCGTGACCGACGGGTTTCCGTCGCGGTCGCCTCCCATCCAGGATCCGAACCGCAGCGGTGCGGCAGCGAGCGGGAGCCGCCGCCCGGTCGCGCGCGTCAGCGCGAGGTCGAGCGACCTGAGAAATCGGGGCACGGCGTCCCATAGCGTCTGCTCGAAAATGAGCAGACCCGCGATGGCCTCATCGACGGGCGTCGGGTGGCGGGCGCGGATCTCGTCCGTTTCCCAGGCCGCGACGACTTCGCGGCGTAACGATGCCACCACTTCCTCGCGCTCGGGCGCGGTGAGGTCAATCCGATCCTGCCGTGCGAGCGCCTCGGCAATGCGCAGGTGCTTCTGAATCAGCGTACGTCGCGTGATCGCCGTCGGGTGTGCCGTCAGCACGAGCTCCACTCGCAGCGACGTCGTGGCCGCATGGAGCGCATCCGAGCTGACGCCTCGCTGCAGCAGTCGCGCGAACGTTTCCTCGCACGATCCGCGCTGCGGCGCCGCGCCGGGATCGCGAAGGTAGGCGCGCCTCCGGCGCACGCGGTGATGCTGCTCGGCGATGTTCGCGAGCGTCAGGAAGTGGGAGAACGCCCGCGCAATCGGCACGGCCGACTCGACCGGGATGCCACGGAGCAGCTCCGCCAGCGCGTCGAGGTCGCGATCGCTCCCTGCCCGGCCGCTCTTGGAGAGCGCGCGCACGCGTTCCACGATCTCGTACAGCGCCGCCCCCTCGCGCTGCCGCAGGGTCTCTCCGAGGAAACCACCGAGCAGCCGCACATCGTCTCGGAGCCGTTCGTGGGGGTCGCTGACGCCGGTGGCCATATCCCATTATGCTTTCGTTGGCGCGCCGACGCCGCTGGGCCCCGGATTTCCTGACGACGGGTCGCGGCACCCGGAGGCGCTGGCGGCATTCAACGCACGTGAGTCCCAGGCATCAACGTGAGCACATCGAGTGGAATGCGGAAGCCAACGCTGCGGACACGCCCCCGCGCCGCATGGCGACGATCGTCGAATGGCTCTCGGGCGGGAAGTCGCGAAACTGGACAT
>JANNHC010000409.1:0-10639 GCA_031404215.1 Acidobacteriota bacterium | reverse complement strand
CACCGTGCGGGTCATGCAGTGATACACCGCCTCCCCGTCTTCGGCCTTAATTTTGATTCGAGCCGGCGAGCTTGCCGCCGACGCCATCGTCCAGGGTCTGCAAAAAGACGACGTCAGCGAGGCGCAGCTCGGCCAGTGGGGCCCCGGGTTCAACGAAGGCGTCGATCGCATGCGCCGGCTCGTCTGCGAGTTCTACGACGGCTTCAGTTTCGGTGAGTTCGTGCGGCGGTATCCTCATCTCCGCGGAACGATCACGGATCTGCTGATCGGCGACTTGTTCACCGGACGCGTGGACGCTGTCTGGGGCCCGATGGAGTCACTGTACAAGCCCGGGAAAACCCCGATTCCGCCCTGGCACGCAGGGACCCCGGGAGAAATCGCCCAGGAAAGAGCGCCGCACCTGGAGCTGCCCGACGGCCCGAGACGGTAGTGTCTACCGAACCCTCTCGCCACGCAGAACGTGAGCGCCTTTGTTGTACGATGACTATCTCGTGGACGATGCCCATTCACGGCCTGCGACTCATCCAATTGGGATGACTGGAGGCTTTCGCTACAGCCGGCGCGTGCAGTTTTCCGAGACCGACCTGGCCGGCATCGCGCACTTCAGCGCCTACTTCCGTTTCATGGAAGAGGCGGAGCATGCCCTGTGGCGCGCCGCTGGTCTCAGCATCGGCGCGGCGGAGAAAACCGGCGGGTGGCCCCGCGTCGCCGCCGCGTTTGACTACAAGAGCCCGCTTCGCTTCGAAGACGAGTTTGTCGTCACCGTGCGCATCGCGGAGATGACACGCCGTTCCATCCGATACGGCTTCACCGTCACCCGCGCTGACGCCCTCGTGGGAACCGGGTCGATGACCGCGGTCTGCACAAGGAAAGAAAACGGCGAGCTCAAAGCCATCGACCTGCCCGGCGAGGTCGTCGATCGACTTCGAGCGGCGGTCGAGGCGGGTGAACCCCCCGATCGAAGTCAGCGCTGAACCGCTGCACTGAAGAGGAGCGACATGCGTTCGAACGTGTTCGTGGTGGTGGCGTGCATCGCCGCCGGTTTCGCCGTCGTCGCATCCGGCCAGGACACCGCGCCTGCCATGCCGGCCCAGCCGGATCCGGTGAAGATCCTGGTCGATCGGCTCGACCTGGAAAAATACAAGGCCACGATCAAAGGGCTGACCCAGTTCGGTGACCGCCGGCAGGGAACGGACCGAAACCGCGCCGCGCTCGATTGGATCGAGGCGCAGCTCAAGAGCTACGGCTGCACGAACACTGAACGGATCACGTACACCTACCCGTCACCTGCCGCGTCCGATCCCGACGCGCCGGCGCGTGGCGCCGGTGCAGGAGGACAGCGCGGAGGACAACGCGGCCGCGGCGCCGGCGACGCGGGCGCCCAGGCAGTGGCGGTCAGCGCCGAGCCGCGGCGCGCGCGTGAGGGTGGCAGCTCCCAGTTCGGCACGCGCGGTCGCACGGGCGTGTATCAGCCGGACGCGCCTGGCGCGGCGCCCCTCGATCCCCGCCTGCGCACGTTGAACGCGCAGCCGGCCACACCCGGCGAGCGTCAGGACGTGTACTGCACGAAGATTGGCACGACCCATCCCGAGGAGATGTACATCATCGGCGGCCACATGGACGGCCACGGCTGGGGCGAGGCGGCAAACGACGACGGCTCGGGGACCGCGCTCGTCATGGAAGTCGCGCGCATCTTCAGCGCGCCGGATGTGCAGACCGATCGGTCGATTCGCTTCGCCCTGTGGAACAACGAGGAAACGGGATTGAACGGCGCATGGGCGTACGTCAATCAGCGAAAGGGCCTGCAGGGCGCGGAGAACCCGGCGGGGTCGAAGACGTATCCCGAGCCGAAATGGCTCGGCATGATTCAGCACGACATGATGATGTGGGACCACGGCATGCCGGGCGCCGACGGTAAGGTCAGCCCTGAGCAGCGCCGCGAGGCGGACGTCAACATCGAGTTCCAGATGAACTCGAAGATGGCCGAGAGCTCGCAGAAGCTCGCCTGGGCCTTCAAGGCGGCCAACGACAAGTACGCGACCGACTATCCCGCGACCGTCGGGCCCCACATGACCAACACCGATTCCACGCCGTTCATGAACTTCGTTCCGGCCATCAGCTTGCGCGAGAACGAACGCGGCATGCAGATCGGAGCCGGCTGGGATCCCAACTGGCACCAGCCGAGCGACGTGTTTACGACCTACACTGACACGGACTTCCGCCTCGGGTTGAACGCCGCGCAGACGACGCTGAGCGCGATTGCGTTGCTGACTGGAGCGCGGATCGCGAAGTGACGTATTGCTCGTGTCTCGTGTACTGGGGCTCGCGACTGGGCCTCGGTGCTCGGGATTTTGAGCTGGAACTGGAAGCCGGACGCTAGAATTGAGGAATCTATGCCAATCAGCCGCCGCGCGTTTATCGGGCAGGTCACTGTGCAACTGGCCGCGGCCGGTCTGGTAAGAGCCGCCGCCGACACGTCAATCGAGCGCCTGGGCATGCAGCTCTACACGGTGCGCGACCTGATGGCGAAGGACTTCGAAGGGACGCTGGCGAAGGTGGCGGCGCTCGGCTACCAGGAAGTCGAGTTTGCCGGCTACTACAAGAAATCGCCGCAGGACGTCAAAACCGTCCTGGGGCGGAATGGGTTGACGTCCCCCGCCACCCACACCGACTACGCGAGCCTGGGCGACTCATTCCCCACGGTGGTGGAGGCCAGCCAGACGATCGGCCACCGCTACATCGTGAACCCCTGGCTCGACGAGGAGATGCGCAAACAGCCCGACGTGTGGAAGCGCGTGGCCGCTGCGTACAACCGCGCCGGTGAAATCAGCAAGAAGGCGGGGATTCAGTTCGCGTATCACAATCACCACTTCGAATTCGTGCCCGTGAACGGCGTCATGCCGTACGACGTGCTGCTGAAGGAGTGCGATCCGGATCTCGTGAAGATGGAACTCGATCTCTGCTGGGTCGCCGTCGCGCGGCAGGACCCATTGACGCTCTTCAGCCGCTATCCCGGACGCTTCCCACTGGTGCACGTCAAGGGGTTGAAGAAGGTGCCCGAGGCCCCTGCCCCCGCGCCGTTCGATCAGGCGATTCCCAACATCACGGATGTCGGCGCCGGCGACATCATCGACTGGAAGCGCATCTTCGCGAAATCGGAGCAAGCCGGCATCCGCCATTACTTCGTCGAACACGACCAGGCCGCGTCCCCGCTCGACAGCTTGCAGGCCAGCGCGAAGTACTTGAAGGCGCTCCGGTTCTGAAACGATGAGTACCACAAGCCGTCCCTTCCGTCTGGCCGTCCTGGCTGCCGCCACGCTGGCGCTGGGGGCCTCGAGCGCTGCCGGGCAGGCCGCTCCTGCTACGGCTGCGGCTCCGGCTTCAGCGTATCGGGAAGCGATTCCCGGAACGCTGGTCTCGTTCGAGATGGTGCCGGTTCCCGGCGGAACGGTAACGCTTGACGGCAAGGCGATCACCGTCGCGCCGTTTCATATCGGGCGCACGGAAGTGACCTGGGACATGTACGACGTGTTTACGCTCCGGCTCGACGCGGGGCAGGATCCCGCCGCCGCCGACGCGATCACCCGTCCCTCGCAGCCGTACGGCGCGCCGGACCACGGCTGGGGGCACGCGGGCTTTCCCGCCATCAGCATCGCACCCGGCGCCGCCCAGGCGTTTGCCGACTTCGTCTCAAAAACGACCGGGAAAGCGTACCGGCTGCCGACTGAGGCCGAGTGGACGCTGGCTGCGCGTCTCTCAGCCGGCAACGGTCCGCTCGCGCCCGCCAGGCGGGATACGCTCGCGTGGCACCGGGGAAATGCGTCGGCGCGTACCCATCCAGCCGGCACGCGCGCGGCTGACGCCCTCGGGCTGTTCGATCTGTTCGGCAACGCGGCCGAATGGGTCTCGACTGCGGACGGATCCTTCGTCACGCGCGGGGGGTCCTTCCGCGATTCGGCCGACAGGGTCGGCCCTGACGCGCGGGCCGTCCAGGACGACTCGTGGAATGAGCGCGATCCGCAACTGCCGAAGAGCCGGTGGTGGCTCTCCGATGGTCCATTCGTTGGCTTCCGCCTGGTGCGGACGCAGTAACTCGAGAACAAGGAAGGCTGTTATGACCCACGACGACGACAAGAGCGCAGTTTCGCGGCGCACCTTCATGCAGACCACGGCTGCGGCCACGGCCGCCTTCGTCCTGCCCGGCGGCGCTTACATCGCTGGCTCCGACGTGATTCGCGTCGGGCTGATTGGCTGCGGCGGACGCGGCACGGGCGCGGCCAGCGACTGCCTGCGCTCCTCCGAAGGTGTCGAGCTCGTCGCCCTCGGGGACCTCGTACCCGATCGGCTCGCGCAGTGCCGGACCGAGCTCGCGAAGGCGGCGAACGCGGATGCCGCCTTCGGTGCAAAATACAAGGTCACCGACGCGCAGTGCTTCAGCGGATTCGACGCGTACCAGAAGGTCCTCGCGACCGACATCCAGTACGTGATCCTCGCGGCGCCTCCCGGATTCCGCCCGGGCCATCTCGAGGCTGCCGTCGCCGCCGGCAAGCACGTGTTCGCAGAGAAGCCCGTGGCCGTCGATCCCGTGGGCATCCGCTCGGTGCTCGCCACGTACGAGCGCGCGCGCCAGAAAGGGCTGGGGATCGGCGTCGGCACGCAACGCCGCCATCAGGCGGAGTATCTCGCGACGATCAAGCGGATCCAGGACGGCGCGATCGGGGACGTGGTGAGCGGTCAGGTGTTCTGGAACCAGGGGGGCCTCTGGAACCGCGAGCGGCAGTCGTCGTGGACCGACGCCGAGTGGCAGATTCGAAACTGGCTGTACTTCACCTGGCTCTCGGGCGATCACATCGTCGAACAGCACGTCCACAACATCGATGTCGCCAACTGGGTGATCGGCGCGCATCCGGTGAAGGCCACGGCGGTCGGCGGACGTCAGTGGCGCACGGCGCCGGCCTACGGGCACATCTACGATCACTTCGGCGTGGACTTCGAGTATGCGAATGGCGCGCGGGTGGTGAGCATGTGCCGGCAGATCGACGGGACGACGAACCGGATTGGCGAGCACTTCATCGGCACGAAGGGCAGCTCGGACGCGTCGAGCCAGATCACCGGCGCGAAAGCATGGACCTACGCGAAGCCTGAAAAACCTGTCAGCCCGTACGTGCAGGAGCACACCGATCTCATCGCCAGCATCCGCGCGGGGAAGCCCTACAACCACCTGAAGCAGGTCGCGGAAAGCACGCTCACCGCGATCATGGGCCGCGAGGCCGCTTATACGGGACAGGAAGTCTCGTGGGACGCGCTGCTCAAGGCGGATCTCGACCTGACGCCCCCGCAGGCTGCGTTCGGACCGCTGGCCGTTCCGCCGATCGCGACACCCGGGAGAACGAAGCTGAATCGCAAGTGGAGCGATGCCTGATCCACTCCGGCGGCTTGGTTTCGTGCTTCTTCTCGGCGTGAGCTGCGCGGATCCGGCCGCCGCGCAGCTCACGCTGCAAATCTCGGACTACGCCACGCTCCCCATGACGGGCGTGGTTGACGGCGTCGGCAACGACGGTTCGCTCGCGCGGGTCAACTTTCTCCGCGAGGAGCCAGGGGGCGCCAAGCGCTTCTTCGTCAACGACCTGAACGGGCCGCTTTACATTCTCGACAAGGCCACCAAAACCTTCATCAAGTACCTCGACTTCAACGGCAGTGATACCCACCAGGGATTGTTCGACAGGCTGCCGATCCAAGTGGGCCTCGCCGGCGGCTTCATCAGCTTTCAGTTCGATCCCGACTACGGCCGCAACGGCCGGTTCTATACGATCCACCTGGAGGATCCTCAAAAACCTGGTTCGGATGTGCCGGACAACACGACGACTCCGGGACTCAAGGTTGACGCCTACACGGCGACGGCGCCCATTCGCACACCCGGCCGAATCGACCGCGAGGCGGTGCTCGTCGAATGGACCGATACGAACATCGCCAACACGACGTTCGAAGGCTCCGCCCGGGAAGTCTTGCGTGTACAGCACAATTCCCGCATTCATCCGATGGCGGACATGATCTTCAATCCAATCGCCCGCCCCGGCGGTGCGGACTGGCGAGTGATGTACGTCGCGTGCGGCGACGGCGGCTCCGGAGAGCAGACGACCGAAATCCGTTCGAACCCTCAGCGGCTCGATACCGCGGTCGGAAAAATTCTGCGCATCATCCCGGATCTGGCGGAACACACGGACTCGAGCACGGTCAGCGAGAACGGCCGCTACCGCATTCCCGCGGACAATCCGTTTGTGATGGTCGATGGAGCGCGAAAGGAAATCTGGGCGTACGGCTTTCGCAATCCGCATCGCCTGATCTGGGATGTCGATCCCGACAATCCAGCCAGCCATCATCTGATCGCGGCGGTCATCGGCCTGCACACGTGGGAGACCGTCGTCATCGTCCGCAAGGGAGCGAATTACGGCTACTCGGAACGCGAAGGTATCGAGCGCCTCATGCCGGACAATTCAAGAGCCACGATCCCGGACGACGACAGGATGGCCGTGCAGGTAACCGACACCGTCACGAGTGGCACGGTGACTCCGACGTATCCGGTCATCGCGTATCGTCACGTGACGGGCGGCGGCGATGCGATTGCCGGTGGGTTCGTCTATCGCGGGCGGGCGGTGCGGGCGCTCCGAGGCAAGTACATCTTCGGCGACATCTCGACCGGACGCATCTGGTACGCGGATCATGCGGAGATGCTGGCCGCGGACGATGGAAAGCCCGAAACGCTGGCGCAGATGCGCGAAGTCCACATTCAGTGGGACAGCCCGTCAGCCGGCGCCGCGAAGCAGCCCTATCCGGCGATGTTTCCGATCGTCCAGACCGCGTACCACCTGCGCGGCGGAAAGGATGCCGATTTGCCAGGCGGATCGGTAGTGTCGGGGCCGGGCCGGGCGGACATGCGGCTCGCCGTCGATGCCGCCGGCGAACTCTACATACTCACCAAGAGTGACGGCATGATCCGCGCCGTCGTGGGCGCTACTTCACCGCCTGCTCGTAATTGATCATGATGACCAGATCCTCGGCGCCTGTCTGACCGGGGCGCATTTTTTCTTGGCCCTGCGCTTCCCGCACAGGAGGCCCTTGAATGTGGTTGATCATCTCTTGAGAGAAAGAGTAAGTAGATAGAGACATGCATTCACGTTCGTCAATCCGCCTTGCTCTTGTGGCCGCCGTTGTGTGCTTGACGGCCGGCGCTGCCTACGCACAGACACAGACCGAACAAAAGCCGTTCGAGCCGACGGTCGGCCAGGCCGGCAAAGACGTCGTCTGGGTGCCCTCGCCCCAAACGCTGGTCGACAAGATGCTCGAGATGGCCCAGGTGACCCCGCGCGACTACCTCATCGATCTTGGATCGGGGGACGGCCGCACGGTGATCACGGCCGCGAAGCGCGGCACACGGGCGCTGGGGATTGAGTACAACCCCGACATGGTCGAGCTGTCCAAGAAAAGCGCCGCCGAAGCGAAGGTGGGCGATCTGGCCACGTTCGTAAAGGCCGATATCTTCGAGAGCGATTTCTCGAAAGCGACCGTCATCACGCTGTTCCTCCTGCCCGAGCTGAACATGCGGCTGCGGCCCAAGCTGCTCGACCTCGCGCCAGGCATCCGAATTGTTTCCAACTCATTCAAGATGGAGGAATGGCAGCCGGACGAGTCGTTCACCGTTTCGGACACCTGCACGAGCTACTGCACGGCGCATCTGTGGATCATCCCGGCAAAGGTGGCCGGCGCCTGGCGGCTGGCGCAGGGCGACTTCACGCTGACCCAGGAGTTCCAGATGATCACCGGCACGCTCGGCGCCACGCCAATCGCCAACGGCCGGCTGCGCGGAAACGAGATCACCTTCACGGTGGGGGATGCTCAGTACACGGGGCGGGTGAACGGTTCGTCGATTCAGGGAACGGTCAAGGGGGGCACCGGCGGCGCCTGGAGCGCGACGCGACCCTGACGACGCGGGGGCTTACGCGCGTCCGGCAAACTCGCGCGTCTCGGTGTGGATTTTCACCTTCTCCCCTTCCTTGATGAACAGGGGAACGCGGACTTCCAGGCCCGTCTCGAGCGTGGCGAGTTTCGTCACGCTGCCGCTGGCGGTGTCGCCGCGGACGCCCGGCTCGGTTGACTTCACGGTCAGCTCGACGTGCGCGGGGAACTGCAGGCCTATTGGAGAGCCGTTGTACTTCTGGACCTGCACCAGGACGTTGTCCACCAGGAGCTGGCGGTCGTCGCCAAGTGTCTCCCCGCTCAAGGTGAGCGTCTCGTACGTCTCCTGGTCCATGAAGTTGTACCCGCTGGCGTCAGCGTAGAGATACGTCGAGGGCACGGTCACGAGATCCGGTTCGCCGAACTTCTCGCCGGCTTTGAAGGTCTTGTCGAACACGGCGCGGGTCAGCAGGTTTCGCATCTTCACCCGCACGAGCGTCTGGCCGCCCCGTGCCGTCGGCTTTGACACGTCCACGTCGATGCAGTGGTACGGCGCGTTGTCGTACTCGAAGAACATCTTGCGCTTGATATCGATCGCTTCAATAAGGCTCGCCATCCCGATAGTTTAGCCGCTATGCCCACGCTTCACGACAAGATCGCATTGGTCACCGGATCCACCTCCGGCATCGGCCGGGGGATCGCGGCGCATTTTGCCTCGCTGGGCGCCCGGGTGGTGGTTCACGGCCCTGACTCGGAAAGCTCGAACGCCGTCGCTGACGGGTTGCGCACGGCCGGCCATGACGTCGATGCGGTCGCCGGAGATCTCACAGGTGTCGAGGCCTGCCGGAAGATCGTGCGGTCGGTCGTGCAGCGGCACGGCCGCATCGATATCCTGGTGAACAACGCGGCGAGCACAGCGAGGGGGTCGCTGGAGGACGCGACGGTCGAATTCTGGGACACGATGATGGCCCTGAACCTCCGGGCGCCGTTTCTCTGCCTTCAAGAAGCGGTGCGGTCGATGAAAACGAGCGGCGGCGGTTCGATCGTCAACATCGGGTCGATCAACGCGTATGTGGGGCTGCCGAATCTCGGGCCGTACTCGGTGTCGAAGGGTGGCCTGATGACGCTCACGAAGAATGCGGCAGGCGCGTTCGCCCGCTACCGCATCCGCGTGAATCAACTGAACGTCGGCTGGACGCTGACCGAGGGGGAAGAGCGGGTGCAGCGCGCCGACGGCAAAGGTCCGAACTGGCTGAAGGAGGCGATCGCCACCCGGCCGTTCGGCTGTCTCCTGATGCCCGCCGACATCGCGCACGCCGCGGCGTATTTCGCGTCCGGCGACAGCGCGCTCGTGACCGGGGCGGTCATCGATCTCGAGCAGTTTCCCATCGGCGCCCTGCCGGACTGGTAACCGGGCGTCTCACGCGAAGTGCTGCGCCCGCTTGCCCTTGAGAAACTCGACCGACCGTGCAATTTCCTCGAGGCCGTTGAGCCCCGCTTCCACGGAAATCCAGCCGCTGAAATTGACACCCGCGAGCAGACGGAAGATCGCGTCGTAATCGTTGAGGCCCTTGCCCGTTTCGCCGTGCTTCAGCGCGGATGCGTAACCCGTGGATCCATCGCCCATTGCGAGGTCAGCGAGCGTGGCCCCCGGACCGAGATAGCGGTCCGACGCATGCATCGTCACGACGCGGCGGCGGACTTTTTCAAGAAACGTCACGGGATCGAAGCCGCCGACCAACGCGTTGGATGGATCGTACTGGACGCCGAAGTGGGGCGAATCGATCTGCTCGACGATCTCGAGAAAGATGTCTTCCGGCTGCGCAAACTCAGGGTAGCGCCAGGTCCCGTCCTTGTAGTGATTCTCCATGCAGAGGACGACGTCCCGCCGTTCCGCGTAGTCGAGTGATCGCCGGATGCCTTCGAGCGTGCGGGTGATGCCTTCCGCGCGCGCGAGGCCCGGATACCGCTGGCCGCTCAGCGTCCGGCAGTGCCGCGCCCCGAGGCGAACCGTCAGATCGATGGCCGCCTTCTGGCGATCCACCTGCCGCAGCCGTTCCTCCCGATCCGGGTGCGTGAAGTCCGGCGAGAAGCAAATCATGGACGTGGTCTGCCCGGTCTCCTCGAGTGCTCGCGCGATCGGATCGACGTCCGGGGGGGCGAGACTCGGGAAGAAGCCGTCGTAATGCTCGATGCCTTCTCCCCCGAGCGCGGCGGCATCACGGACCCATTGTTCGAACGAGACCGTTCCGGCCACAAGCTCGTCGAAGTGGTATTTGGGGAAGACACTGATCGAAGGAGGCATGGCCGACGAATCTAACAGGTCGGCCGCCCGAGTTCCATTCGGGAGCGCCTCACGGCGGCAGACGGCAGCCCCGGCCAGGTGCGAAAAATGCGCGGCACTGTTCAAGAATCGGTCGTGTGCGCACATGTGCACTGGATGGCTGGGGGCCAGCGTCAGGTTTGTAACATGTTCAATCAAATCCACTTAATGCTCCGCGAGTGTCGCCGTCCCCGAAGGCGTGGGCCTTGCAGCGCGCGAGGGGTACGTCACTCATGGACTCGAGCACTCCTGGGGCGAACCGGCGCGCTTCCATCCTGGTCGTTGACGACAACGAACTGAACAGGGATGCGTTGTCGTGTCTTCTCAGGCTTCACCAGTACGACGTGGAGGTCGCGGCCGACG
>JANNHC010000408.1:0-4935 GCA_031404215.1 Acidobacteriota bacterium | reverse complement strand
TGCTGATCACGAGGCTGTAGGTGATCGAGTCCTGGCCGGCCACGACCGTGGTCGCCGCGAAGGTCAGGGCGGCCTCGTCGCCGTCGCCATCGTCCTTGGTCACCGACACGTCGGCGCGGCAGCAGCTTTCGGGTTGTCTCTGGACGAGCCGAGCTGGTTCGCGACCACACCAGGAGAAGCGAAAACAGGAGCAGAAACGCGCCCAGGATCGTGGCGACCGCGAGCCACGGGCTGTTCGCGAGGGCCGACATGGTCCTGCTCACCTGACCTCCTCGACGCGGAAGGCGCTATAGAAAAACGCGCGATCGGTTCGATGCAGCGCGTCGGCAAGATCGTGCAGCGAGCGCAGCCTCGCGGCGAGGTGCTGAGGGCGGCGGCGCGGCACGAGCATGTTCCAGTAGGCGAGGCGTGCGCCCGGGCGGCTGCAACCCAGGATCGAGTCGAGCATCCGGTGGTAGTGCTCGAGCGACACGTACTCGAAGACGTCGCTGAGGTTGAAGCGGTCGAACCGGAGTCCGCCCGGACGAGTGAGATATTCCTCCAACGACGTGCCGTGCCACTCCAGCCTGTCGAGGTTGGCGCGGATGGTGTCGAAGTGTTCCGCGCGCAACGCACATGGCAGCGCGTCGCCGTGGGTGCCCGTGAGGATCCAATGGATGTACGGGTTCGACGAAGGATCGAGTTCAGTCAACGCATACTTCGTTCGCTCGATGATGGCCGAAGGAACATCCGCCTCGACAAACCGGAAGAATTCGGCATCACGGCCCAGGGGGCCCATCATCGAACGCGAGAAGAACGCGCGGAACAACAACCGCCATCGCCAGGTGTCCCATCGCTCGTCGTAAAAGCGGCGACGCGCCTGCACGGTTGCCGGGTGGAGCAGCGCCATCACCGTCGCGCGGGAGTGGACGAGCGGCAGGACACGGCGGCGGAACATCGCCAGATATCGCTCGAATTTGCCAGAGCCGCCGATCCCCTGTTCGATGTCGGCGGGACGGCGGTCCCAGAACGCACGCGCGGCCTCGCGCATGACGGGCCTGCAGCGCTGATACAGCGCCTGGCGCCGCTCGGATGGACGCGACCCGACGAGCTCCAGCAGCTCCGGGTGCGTGAGCGCACGGTACGCGGCGACGCGCAGCTCCAGACACGCGAGTTGCGCCTCGCTCAGGTCCAGCGCAATCACGCGGGACGGATCCTTTGTCAGCAGCGCAAGCGCATTGTCTCCCGCCGAGGCGATCGACAGACAGACGTCGCCAGGCTGAACGTCGAGTCCCGCCAGCAGGACGTCGGCGTCTTCCCACACCTGTGCGTAGCGGATCGCACTGAAGTCGGTCGCGCGTGCCACATCACTGAAAGCCGGCATGGGCCACCGTCCTTTCCTCCTCCAGCGCGCAATTCGTCGTCGGCCCTGCGTCGGCCTCCGGTAGTAGCGCATCGCCTGCTGCGCGCACGCGATGAATGACGCCTGTGGCGCCGTCCATCTCGACGAGGTCCCCGGTCCGGAGCCAGCGGGTGACACCCGGCACGGACACGACCGCAGGGATGCCCAGCTCCCGCGCGACGATTGCGGCATGCGATAGCAAGCTTCCGCGTTCCACCAAAACGCCGAGCGCCGATGGAAACAACATGATCCACCCCGGGTCCGTGTGTTCCGCGACCAGGATTGACCGATCGCTCAGATCCACGCGGTTCGGGTCGGTCACGATCCGCACGATGCCGCGTACGATCCCGGGACTGCATCCGAGTCCCCGTCGCCCGTGGCCCGTTTCGGCTGCGACTGCCTGCGCGCGGCGAAAGCCGTGACCCTGGTACACCGTTCCACGCGTGAAAAAGCGATCATCCGGTGCCGGACCGGCTTCATAGGCGCGGAACTCGCGCCGTCGAACGGCTGCGAGCGACCGCAGATCCGTGCAGGTCGATCGCCCGTCAACGAACGCGAGCACTTCATCGACTTCGAGGTAAAAGACATCTCGCGGATCATCGAGCACATCGACGGCGTACAGCCGTCGTCCCAATTCGAGAAAGATCCGCCGGACGCGTCCGAACAGTCGCGTCCGCTCGAGGCGGAGGTTCTCGCGATCGCGCACCCTGCGTCGCGCGTGCCGGAGCACCCAGTTGAACGCCAGGCGGCGAAGGGGATGGCCGGCGAGCGCGCGGGTCACGCGCTCGCGCCCTTCGGCCCGCAAGCGATCGCCGGACGAGAGCGGGGCGGCTGCCGACGGACGGCCAGCGAGTGCCATCTGGAATCCCAGCGATCCGATGGCCCGGAACAGCGGAAGTGGGTCGTCGTGGAGCGTCGCGCTTTCCAGCTTCAGCTCGTTCACGGTGCGATCGCCGAACCTGGCGAGATACGCACGATATCCCTCGAGCAGCTCGCGCTGGTGTTCGAGCCTCGCGAGGATTTCGTCAACGGTCCCAGTTCTCAGACGGTCCAGCAGCGCGGGATCGCTCGCCGCAAGCCTCGCGAGTTGCTGTATCCGCACGGCCGGCTCGGCGCTGACGAGACCTCCCTCGCCGCCGATGAGATCGTTCTGGAGCGCGCCGTCGCGATCGCCGCACCACTCGGTCACCAGGCGGCGCAGTAACCCGTAGAACATCATCGCGAAGAAATCGTTGACGAGCGGCGCATCCCACCGGAGAAGGAGGCGAGCGCGGAGGTCGCGATAGTGCGCCACGAGCTCGTCAGGCCGGCGATCCTCGAGCGAGGGAGAGGGCGGCGCGAGCGCCTCTTCAAGACGTGCGGTGAACCCGTCCACCCGCCGATCGAGCGTCAGGTGATTGACCAGGAGTCCCGCCAGCGTGCGCGCGAGGTACACCGCATCGAGCACGCGACCGCGGGTCACGTTCCTGGCGATGTCGTCGGCAAGGCTCTGGGGCAAGGCCTCCTTGACGCCCATCATCTGCTCCATGAACCGCCGGTTGACCCGGTAGCCTGGGAGAAGCGCCAGCACGCGATACCAGTTGAGGAGGTTGTAGTACAAGCGCCCGCGGACGAGCCCCAGCATGTTGCGGAACGTCTCGTCGTGATCCGCGATCGCGCGGCGGGGCACGGCCATCATCCGGCAGAACTGCTGATAGACGTGCTGGTAGATCTCGCGCGTGAAAGAAAACGTCAGAGGCGTCGAGACACCGCTGTAGCTTTCGACGATGTTGCTGTTGTCCCAGAGGACGAGGGGGGCGTCCGGATCGGGGAGCGCGCCGAGCGAGGTGACCGGGCGCGATTGCAGGAGGACCAGCCGATCGGCGATGGCCCATTCGATGTCCTGCGGACGGCCGAATGTCCGGTCCGCCGCCCGCGCAAGCTCGGCGACCGCGAGCACGTCCTCGTCCCCAAGCGCAGGCGACTCGACGAGATCCGGCGGAACGATTGCGACGCGAACGCCCGCGCGCCCACCGGGATCGGCCATGTGCATCCGATGCTTGGGGACGACGCGACGCTCGACGATCGCGCCGCTGCGCGCGACGAGCCAGGTATCCGCGTCGGCCTCTCCGGACACGAGCGACGAGCCGAGCCCGTGGACCGCGCTCACGACCGCCACGCCGCGGCGCCCTGAAACCGGATCGGCGCTGAAGGCCACTCCCGCGGCGCGCGGCAGAATCATCCGCTGGATGAGCACGGCGGGGGGGCGCGGAGCGCCACCAAGCGCATGCTCGCGTCGATAGGCCAGCATGCGGGGCGTGTACGCGGAGCGCCACACCGCGCACACGCGATCGGTCACGTCTTCGGGCGCCACGTTCAGAAAACTCTCGAGCTGTCCTGCGAAGGAGTGGGTCGCGCCATCCTCGTCGATCGCCGACGAGCGCACCGCCACGGTCTCGCGGTTCGGACAGAGTTCCAGGACGGCCGCGTTGAGTGCCGCGTGAACAGCTGCGGGGATCGAGGCCGTATCGGGGATAGGCGCGAGCGCTGCCGGATCCGACGTGTCGTCCAACGCGGCGCGCTGGTCAGGTGTCAGGCTGTCAGCGAATGCGGACGCGGAGAGCACGAACCACGGCGGGATCGGCAGGCCGGCGCGCCCTGCGCGAGCGAGCGCCCGCGCCTTGCCGCCCGCGTACGGCGAATCAATCGCCTCGGGTCCGCGGAGAATCCAGGTCATCGGCCACCCCGCCATAACGTGACGGCAAGAGGGGCGGCGCCGAGGCCGATGTACATGAACAGGGTCCAGACGCCCGCCATCGTCTCGATCCACTTGCCGCTGCCGGGTCTTGCGGTCTGGATGAAGCGCCGTGCCACCAGGCCACACCCGGCCGCGAGGAGGCCGAGCATCACAACCGTTGGCACGTCCGTTCCGATCCGGCCGGATGCCTGCCACGCCGCGATTCCCGTCAACAGCACGGCCAGGAGCCACCCGCCCACCGCGCCCTGCCGACCCCACAGCGCGCTGTACGTTTCGACGCCGCGTTCCTCGTCGGCAGCGGCCCGCGTTTTCCGTCCGATCTCAATCACCAGCCCGTTCATGTAACTGACAACGAGAAACCAGGAGAGGCCAGCGGGCGGATCGCTCAGGCCGGCGACCCGCCACTCGCATGCCGTCGCGTACAGATCGACCAGCGGCACGATCAGCAGGTGCGACGCCAGGTAGAGCACGGGATGCGCCTTCAGCCACCGCGGGACGAAGAACTCCCGCGTCATCAGCGCGAGGTATGCCCAGACCAGAACCAGCAGCCACGCGAGGGAGGGCTTCAGCCAGAGCGCGAGGGCGAGCTGAATGACGCCGGCCGCCGCGCCGACCCACGCGAGCTCGCGCAAGGAGACCAATCCGCGTGGCACCGGCCGATACGGCCTGAACCGCACGTCGTCTTCATGGTCCTTGAACTCGTCCGCGATTCGCAGCTGCAGGAAGAACAGCAGCGATGTGACGAACGCGACGATCAGCACCGCGGCCGAAGGGGCGGCGACGTGTCCGCGGACGAGCGACGAGAAGCAGACCGCCG
>JANNHC010000407.1:0-6882 GCA_031404215.1 Acidobacteriota bacterium | reverse complement strand
CAACATGCGGCGGCACGATGGGCGGAACCCGGTGGACGTGGACAGCGACTACGTGGAGCAGGCGCCGGCGCGCGGCCCGAACGAATATTCGCCGGAGGAAATCCTGACGCGCGCGACGTTGAACGCCGACCTGCAGGCGGCGCTCGACGCGCTGCCGGACGCGTTTCGACAGGCGGTCTGGCTCCGCGACGTGGAGGAGCTGACCTACGCGGAAATCGCCGCGGTGCTTGGTGTGCCGATCGGAACGGTCATGTCACGGATTTCGCGCGGCCGGCGCGGGTTGTATGAGCGGTTGCAGGCGGCTCGTGGGCGCGCCGGGGACGCCGACCTCCTGCCGCGCGCCGGTCAAGGAAAGCAGCAGGCCGATGTGGTGTGAGCGCGATGAGTAAGTGCCAGGACTTCGATCCGCTGTTTGCGCCGTACGCCGACGGCGAGGCCTCGGCGGACGATCGGGTGTCCGTGGAGGCGCACCTCGAGCGGTGTCCGCCGTGCCGCGCGCGCGTGACCGAACAGCGCACCGTCCGCGCCGCGCTGGCCGCCACCCGGCCGACGCTGCGAGCGTGCGCGTCCGAGCATCTTCGCGCGCGATGCGCCGCGCACGCCCGGTTCACGGGGCGCCGGGTCGTGCCGTTCCTGCCCGCCGCCGCCGTTCGCCGCTGGATTCCACTGTCGGTCGCCGCGACCCTGGTGCTGGCGATCGCCGGAGCGTTTCTATTCGGCCTCAACGACAAGGTCGAAGCGCTCGCCGCACAGTTGACCCTCGATCACGTCACCTGTTTCCAGTTCGCCCCCGAGCGCCTCGGTCATGCCGATGCGGTGACCGCGTCGCGCGAGTGGATGACCAAACAGGGCTGGCCAATTCAAATCCCGGCGAGCTCGTCGGGCGCGGACCTCGAACTACTCGGCGTTCGGCGCTGCTCGATGAGCGGCGGGCGCCTCGCGCATGTCATGTACAAGTGGCGGGGCGAGCCGCTGTCGGTATTCGTCCTGCCGCGGACGATTCGGACCATGAAGGACCAGGAGGAAATCGTCGAGAAGTTCGGGCACGAAGCGGTGATGTGGACCGACGGCGAGCGCACGTACGTACTCCTCGCGCGCGCCCTCCCGAAAGATTTGCAGCCCCTGGTCCGGTACGTGCGCGCCAACGCACGATAGTAAAAGGGCTCAGGGCTCAGATCCAGGAAGCTGGAAGCTGGAAAAAGGAACATCGACAATGAGAAGCCGCTGGATCGCCGCCGTTGCTGCCGCTTGCGCACTTGCGCTGCTGGTCGTGCCCTGGATTTTGCACGCCGGGCTCTCCGGATCGAACTCCGCGGAGACGGTCACGCCGGAAAAGGCCGAGGGGACCGCAAATCTCGATCTGACCCTCAAGGACATGAACGGCAACGCCGTTCGGCTGGCCGACTACAAGGGCAAGGTGATTGTGCTCAACGTGTGGGCGACCTGGTGCGGTCCGTGCCAGCTGGAAATCCCCGAGCTGGTGGAGACGTACGCGCACTACAAGGATCGGGGCGTCGTGGTCCTGGGAGTGTCGCTCGACGACACCGCGGAAACGCTACGCGACTACGCGCCGAAAAAGCAGGTCAACTATCCGATGCTGCTGATGCAGGACGATTTCGACGAGGCGTACGGCCCGATTTTTGGCGTGCCCATCACGTTCTTCATCGGACGCGACGGCACCATCAGCCGCAAGCACTTCGGGCCGGTCTCGAGGGAGCAGGTCGATCGAGAGATCAAGGCGCTCCTGTAGTATGATCCCTCCAGGATGTTGAAAGGGTTCACTCACGCGCGTCTCGCATGCGGCTGCCGCATTGGTTTTCGCGAAGGCGTCGAAGGAAGCCCGGTGACCGTCGTCGTGGACGAAAAGGGTCCGGGTTGCCCCTTGAGCCTGCACGTGCGCGATCTGCCGCTCTTCGATCATCGCGAGGCGCTTCGTCCGTCCACGCGCCTGCTGCCGCCGGAAGAGACGGAGTACGAAGAATCATAGAATTCTTCAATCCCGAATCCCTAATCCTTAATCTCTCATCCGGTTCGTTTCATTCATCACGCCTCGATTTCCTCGGTTCCCGTCCCGCCTCCTTCAGCACGCCTCTGAGCAGGAACTCGATCTGGCCGTTCAGGCTGCGCAGGTCGTCGTCTGCCCAGCGCTGAACGGCGTCGAGGATCTCGCGGTCGATTCGCAGGAGGAACGGCTTGCGGTCGGCCACGGCGGTTACTGATAGATGGTGCCGGTGTTCACGATCGGCTGGACGGACTTGTCGCCGCAGAGCACGACGAGCAGGTTGCTCACCATCGCGGCCTTCCGCTCGTTGTCGAGGGTGACGATGTCGCGGCGCGAGAGCATGTCGAGCGCCATCTCCACCATGCCGACCGCGCCCTCGACGATCCGCTGGCGCGCGGCGATGATCGCCCCGGCCTGCTGTCGCTGCAGCATCGCGTGCGCGATCTCCTGCGCGTAGGCCAGGTGGCTGATCCGCGACTCCATCACTTCCACGCCGGCGCGCGAGAGCCGGTCCTGTATTTCATTCTTCAGGTGTTCCGCGACCGCGGCCGTGTGCCCGCGGAGCGACATCTGCGCCTCGTCGTGGGTGTCGTAGGTGTAGCTGGTCGCCAGGTTCCGCAGGGCCGCTTCGGTCTGGACCTTCACGTAGTTGTTGTAGTCGTCGACCTCGAAGACCGCTTCGGCGGTGTCCACGACACGCCAGACGACCACCGCGGCAATCTCAATCGGATTGCCTTCGTTGTCGTTGACTTTGAGGTGTGCGCTTTCGAAGTTGCGGATCCGCTGCGAGATCCGCTTCTTCGTGTAGAGCGGGTTTGCCCAGCGCAATCCCGGTTGCTTGACCGTTCCCGCGTACTTGCCGAAGAACTGCAGCACCTTGCCTTCGTTCGGGTTGACGACAAAGAGGCCCGTGAGCAGCACGAGGGCCACCGCGAGCGCCACGCTCGCCGAGATGAGCATCGCCCCCGAGGGCTCCCGGATCCCCTGGATGAACTCGTAAATGCAGAAGGCGACGAGCACGACCGCTCCGATGAGGATCGGCAGCCCGGGCAGCGCAGCGTTTTCACGTTCACGGATCATGGTGTGCGACCTCCTCGCAACAGATACCAAATTGATATCATTTTGGTATCTAGCTGTCAATACGGATCAGGTCGCCACCAGGTTCCGCGGCTCAGTACCCTATTCGAAGGTCCGCGATCAGGGGCAGGTGGTCCGACGCCATCTTGGCCTTTCGTGAGCGCCTGAGTTCGAGCCCCCGGATCTCGACGTGCCCTTCGTAATAGATGTGGTCGAGGTGCAACATCGGGAAGAGTCCCGGATAGGTGCGCCGGCGCTTCAGATGCTCGTAAATGTTGATGCTCTGGAAGAGTGAGCTGAGGGTGCTGGTCGCCAGGCCGCGCATCCACTCGTTGAAATCGCCGAGGATGATCTTCGGCCCTTCGATGCGCCTGTCGTGCACGAACGCGGCGAGCCGCGTCGCCTGGTACCGCCGTTCGAGCACCGCGGTCCCCAGGTGCACGTTGTAGATGTGCAGCGATCGCCCGGCGCCGAGGTCCAAGTCGCCGCGCTGGCACGCGCGCGCCTCGCAGGTCCGCCACGACAGGTCGTACTGGCTGTGATGGACGATGGGGAAGCGGCTCAGGATGACGTTCCCGAACAGGTGATTGCGGAGATGACGGACGGAGGTCATCACCCAGCCCATCCCCACGGCCGCGCCGATCTCCTCGGCCTGCCCGGCGCCGTTCGGTCCGGCTCCGACGACCTCCTGCAGCGCGACGACGTCGGCGTCGAGTTCGCGGATCACTTCCGCCACGCGCGACGGCATGGTCCGGCGGTCCATCCCCCGGCATCGATGAATGTTATATGTCGCGATCCGAATGTCCACGTGCGGACGAGCGCCCTTGCTGTCGCTCACTGCTGACGCTCCAGGATCCAGACGAACGGACCGACTATTTTTTCCCACACGGGTCTTCGCCTCCACTGCGCCAGTGAGATCTCCTGGCTGTCGGCGATATCGCGTGCGTAATCCTCGAGGAGGCGCGCCGCGACCTGCGGGTCGCGCATCGCGATGTTCACCTCATCGTTGTGCTCGAACGAGCGATTGTCGATGTTGGTCGTGCCGAGCACGGACCACAGTCCATCGGCAACCAGCACCTTGACGTGCGTCATCGTCGCGCGGTACTCGAAGATTCGGATCCCCGCCTCGAGCAGCTGTCCCCACATCCTGCGGCTGGCGAGGCGCACCCACTTCTGATCGGTCTTGGGTCCAGGGACGATGACCGTAATCGAGACGCCGCGTCGCGCGCTCTCGATGAGCGCGCGACGGAGCGCGCGGTCCGGCAGAAAGTACGGCGTGCTGATGTGGACCGCATGGTCGGACGCTTCCATCAGCATTTGAAACGTGACCCGCGACGCCGTCGCGCGATCCGATGGCGAGCTCTTGACGACGAACGCGGTCGTGTCGCCGGCCGGCTCCAGACTGGGAAAGTATTCGCTCCCGGTCAGGATCTCGCCGCAGCACTCGAGCCAGTTCTCCGCCGCCACGCCCTGCAACGCCGCGACGACCGGCCCCTCGATGCGCGCCATCGTGTCGCGCCAGGGCTTGTGCCAGCGCATCCGTTTGAACGACGGATAGACCCACCAGTCGGCGATTCCCGCCCCCCCGACGAACGCGACCCTCCCATCGATGACGAGCAGCTCGCGGTGCGTGCGATTGTTCAATCGGGCCAGCGAGTACCAGCGCAACCTCTGGTACGACTGGATTCGGCATCCCGCCTTGCGGAGCCGGCGTACGGGGCGGCCCCACAGGCTCAAGCTCCCCAGGGCGTCCACTACGATCGTGACGGTCACCCCGTGGCGCGCCTTGGCGGACAACTTCGCCACGAACTGGTCGGCGATTTTTCCTGGCTGGAAGATGTAGAGCTCCATGTTGATGGAGCGGGTGGCGTCGGTGATCGCCTGGAGCATCGCCGGATAGAACGACGCACCGTTGGTGAAGACGGTCACCCGGTTTCCATGATGCAACGCCGCCTGGCACGTGGACTGGAGCGTGTAGAGGAAATCCTCGGCGTGGATCGACGTGCGATGCGCGAGATGGTAGCTGATGCCGGGCGTGAACAGAAAGACGAGCACCAGCCAGGCGAGAAAGATGCCGCCGGCCACCGAAAGCCAGAACATCAGCGGGACGCGGTCCGACGGAAGGCGCTCGTCGGCGTCAGCCGCAGATCGATGACACGAGCGGTTGGGCCGTCCAGGCTGAGGGGCAGACCAGCTTCGCTCAGGTGGCGCAGGATGTCGGCGCGGTACGCATCGCTGTCGTCGAGATCGGAAGTGGCCGCGACGCGGTATTCCCCCGGCGGAAGGCCGCGATAGCTGTAACGGCCGGCCGCGTCGGTCACGGTTCGGCCGAGGCGCCGGCTGGCGGGCGTGCGGAACTGGGCGGTCAACGGAATGATCAGCACGCTCGCGCCCGCCGCGACATCACCTGCGGCATCGCGCACGGTGCCCGATACTTCGCTCGCCCGATCCGTAATCGTGATCCGAACGTCGTCGAGCCGCTGGCCGCTGTCGATCGCCAGGCCGCTGTCGGTGATGTCCTGCCCGCGATGCGTGACGGATTTCAGCACCCACGGATGGGCCAACCCCTCGATCGTGAGGACGTGATGCCCTGACATGACACCGCGGATCGCGAACGAACCGTCCGCGACGGACTCTCCCGTCAACGCGTCGCCAAAACTGCTGCCGTCGGCGAACGGCGCGCGGACGCGCAGGCCCGCGAACGTAGACGGCCTCGGGTTGCGGGCCTCCGTACCGACTGTTCCGGTGATCGTGGCGCCGGGCAGCAGCGTCAACCTGACCTCGCGCATGTCCTGGCCTGCCACCGAGATCCGGTAGAGCGCGAAGAGGAACGCCTCGCCTCCCTCGGCCTGGGCGCGCGCGCGTATTTGGTAGAGCCCGGGCGGGATATTTCCGAAGGCGAACGAGCCGTCCGGGAGGATCGTCACGTCCTCGGCCGGAACCGCAGCGCGGCCCGCGCCTTCCGGCGTCATAATCACCGCGCCGCTGACCAACTGACGCCGATCCGGTGTGGCGATCATGCCGCTGACGCGCACGCCCGCCGGTTGAACCGGGCTGTCAGCCGGAGCCGGCGTGAGGGCTGTTACCTGGACCGGAGAACCAGACGCACCTGCGCCTGGGGGAGAGGGCTGCGTCACCGGCGCCTGGCGTCCTCCACCGCATGCACCCATCGCCAGCGACGCGAGTGCGATCAGCAGAGCCGTGACCCGGCTCTCGAACCACATAGGGATATCATAATCCCGATGCGCACGACTCCCTATCGGCGACTCGCGCTTGCCGGCGTGATGCTGGCGGCCGCGTGCTCGTTCCGGCCCGCGCCGATCAGCGTGTCCGAGAACATGGTCATCGTGGAGAACCAGTCGCGGCGCGACTGGCGGAATGTCGTGGTCACCGTCAACGATCACTTTCGTGGTGGCGCCGCGGTCCTGTCGGCCGGCGGCCGCCTGACCGCGCCGCTCAGTCAGTTCCAGACTGGTTTCGGTCAGCGTTTCGACATCTCGCGGCAGCATGTGTTCAAAGTCGAAGTCGTTGCCACCGACTCCAGCGGCGAACCGGTGACGCTCCGGTTCGAGTCTAGGTCGGGGAAGAGGTAAGGTGTGTTGGGGAAGCTGGAAGCTGCAAGGATCGATTAAATGAAACTCACATCCGAATTCGAAGCGGCCTGCCCTTGTTGCCGTGCCACGCTCGTGATCGACTAAACAGCACTATAATAATTATCCCAATACATACGACCATAAGGATAAAGTATAATACGCCATTTAAGCCCATTGCTGGAAGAGCCATAATCTGAGCTGCAAAAGTGG
>JANNHC010000406.1:0-2607 GCA_031404215.1 Acidobacteriota bacterium | reverse complement strand
GAGGAGGTCGATCAGATCCTCCACCAGGTGACCGTCGCGGCCGAGAAGCCCAAGCCGAAGTACTCGTTCGAAAAGGGAGACCAGGTCCGGATCAACGAAGGACCGTTCACGAGCTTCAATGGCACCGTGGATGAGGTCAACCTCGATCGCAACACGCTCAAGGTGATGGTCACGATCTTCGGGCGATCGACACCGGTTGAACTGGACTTTTTACAGGTGGAAAAGCTGTAGGACAGGCCTGCAGGCTGCGCACTTGGAGCGGCAGGGGGCTTCTAGACAGCGGCGCGAGCGGAAGCGAGCGCTGGCAGGCGGTGGGGGTGGGGCCCCACCGCAAGAAATAAAAGATGGCAAAAAAAGTACAAGCGATGGTGAAGCTCCAGATCGCGGCGGGGAAAGCCACCCCGGCGCCGCCGGTCGGGACCGCGCTCGGTCCTCACGGCGTCAATATCATGGACTTCTGCAAGAACTTCAACGCGAAGACCTCGAAGGACGAGGGGCTGATCATTCCGGTCGTCGTGACCGTGTATGCGGATCGTTCCTACAGCTTCATCACGAAGACGCCCCCGGCGTCTATCCTGCTGAAGCGCGCCGCGAACCTCGCGAAGGGATCGAACGAGCCCAACAAGACCAAGGTCGGAACGGTCACGAAAAAGCAGGTCGAGGACATCGCGAAGCTGAAGATGCCGGATCTCAACTGCCAGTCGCTCGACGCCGCGTTCAAGACCGTGGCAGGGACGGCGCGCTCGATGGGTATTGACGTAATTGGATAGCTTCCAGCTAACAGTGGAAGAAGCGAAGCCGGACGCGAGAAGCTGACTGAATCGCTGATCCAAGCAGCCAGGTGCTGCTAATCACCGGCGCGAGCGATGAGCGAGCGCTGGCAGGCGATGGGGGTGGGGCCCCATCGCATAGTAAGAACAGTGGGAGGCCGCGTAGCGGCCGCTAGCACCACCGAGGTCAACCATGCGTAAAACCGGAAAGAAATTCGCGGCCGCCCGGCAGCTCGTTCCCGATCGTCCGCACTCGATTGAGGACGCGATTCCGCTCATGCAGAAGGTGAAGTTCGCGAAGTTCGACGAGACGGTCGAGATCGCGCTTCGCCTCGGTGTCGATCCGAAGCACGCCGACCAGATGGTGCGTGGCACGGTCGTCCTGCCGCACGGCCTGGGCAAGACCAAGCGCGTGCTGGCGATTGCGGGCGCGGAGAAGCAGAAGGACGCGCTGGCTGCGGGGGCCGATTTCGTCGGCGGTGAGGAGCTGGTGGACAAGATCCAGGGCGGCTGGATGGACTTTGACGCCGTCGTCGCCACCCCGGACATGATGCGCGCCGTCGGCAAGCTCGGCAAGGTGCTCGGCCCGCGCGGCCTGATGCCGAACCCGAAGACCGGCACCGTCACTCCCGACATCGCCAAGGCCGTGAAAGAGATCAAGGCCGGCAAGGTGGAGTTCCGCGTCGACAAGACCGGGATCATCCACGCCCCGGTCGGGAAGGCGTCGTTTCCGACGCAGAACCTGGTCGAGAACACGCACGCGCTGGTTGACGCCGTCGTCCGCGCGAAGCCGTCCGCCGCAAAGGGCAAGTATCTGAAGAGCGTGACGCTGTCATCCACGATGGGTCCCGGCATCACGATCGACACGAGCCACGTGACCGAGGCCGTGAAACATTAAGTTGGCTCAAGGCTCAGGACTCAGGGCTCAGGAAAGAGCCTCCCTGAGGCCTAAGCCCTCAGGCCTGAGCCGACAAGGATCAGAAATGGCAGTCACACGAGCAAGCAAGGCAACGGAGCTCCAGGAGCTCGAAGGCGCGTTCAAGGGCACCGACAGCGCCATCCTGGTGGACTACCGGGGTCTGAAAGTCCCGGAAGTGACCGAGCTCAGGCGCCAGGTGCGCGGTGCGCGCGGTCTGTACAAGGTCGTCAAGAACACGCTCGCAACGCGTGCGATCAAGGGCACGCCCTTCGAGCCGCTGACCGAGTACTTCGTCGGGACAACGGCCGTCGCCTACAGCAGCGGCGATCCGGTCGCGCTCGCGAAGGTACTGACGACGTTCGCGAAGACGGCGCCGGCGCTGCAGATCAAGGCCGCTGTCGTCCAGGGGCGACCGATCAAGGTCGGCGAGGTCACCGAGCTGGCCGCGCTCCCGGGGAAGCCCGAGTTGTACGCGAAGCTGCTCTACGTGCTGCAGGCGCCGATGGTCCAGATCGTCAGCGTGCTGAACGCCGCGCCGCGGGATCTGATGAACGTGCTGGCCGCGGCGGAACGGAAACGTGGCGAGAGTCCTTCGAGCGAAGGGACAACGGACCAGGCATAGGGGAGAGCGCCTGGCGCCCCCGAGCGCGAGCGAGCGGGGGTGGGGCCCCGCGACAAGTGAGAAAAGCCAGGCGCCCGTAGCCAACGGCACGCGCGAAGCAAGAGTTGGCAGGCGACGGGGGATAGCCCTATTAGGGTTTTGAAAGCGGAGAGGCGTGCAGGCGGCGCAGGTCGGCCGTGAGGGGCTCCACCTCGTCCCGAAGGGCTGCCCGAGCGGGGTGGGCGACCCTTAGCGGCGGCCACCACGCCCGAGGGCCGCCCACCATTGATGCTGCACCCGTTGCCAATTGAGGCTTC
>JANNHC010000405.1:0-1898 GCA_031404215.1 Acidobacteriota bacterium | reverse complement strand
AGGGACGATAGGTGTCGGGTAGCGCCTCCGGGCGCAACAACCGGCTGTAGCCATGAATCGTCGCCAGGCCGTTCCTGAACTCGTGGGCGATCCCGGCCGTCAGCTCGCCCAGCCGCGCCAGCGCATCCTTGAGGCGCAGCTGCTCCTCCAGCTCTCGCAAGGTCGTGACGTCCGAGAGCACGCACACGACACCCTTGGCAGCCCCACCGGTGACCAACGGCGACACGCTGGCCACCAGGTAGACCGCGGTGGAATGGCCCCGTGCCGACACCTCGTGGGACGACGCGGCGATGCCCGTGGCCAGACACGCCGCCACCAGATCGCGAAGCGCGCCGTGCGCGGCAAGGGCCTCGCGATAGTCGCGGCCCTCGGTGCCCGAGTCCAGTTCCAGCAGGCGGTGTCCCGCTGGCCCCGCGAGAATGCGAAGTGCCCCCTGTTCAAGGGGACCGGCCGCGCTCTCGTACACGTCGACTCCCGGCTGCTCCGGGATCGCGGCTGGATTCGGCGCCGGCTTCCGGTGATCGCGAAGATGTACTTCAATCCAGGCGTCCAGCCAGCGCACCAGCCGTCCCTCGTAGTCACCACGCTCGCTGAGGTCGATCGCCGAAAGCGCCGACACCAGGCTGGAGAGGGACTCAGGCGTCAGGCTTCGGCGTGACGCCGCGCGCGAGATGAGCGCCAATGCGCCCTGGAACTGCGCCAGGGCACGAGTGGCGCGGCCCTCGTCATCGATCCTCGCGAGGGCGGCGGCTCGCCGCGCGGCGCGCGCGAACGTCCCGATGTCTGCGATACCCGCGCGCTCGAGCCCTGCAATCAGAGCCGGGTAGGCGCCGGCTGCGCGAGCCGCGTCCACGCCGTCGCGCGCGGTCTCCGATGTAATCCCGCCCAGACGCCGCGACGCGAACAGGACCATCATGTATCGGCTGCGCTGTGCGCCCGAATCCCCGCTGAACACCTGTTCGCACAACCACGGGAAGTCCGCGGGGCCATCCCCGCCGGGCAGTGTCGGCGCGCGCTCGCGTCCCGGGTTCGCCTTCACGTGGTCACCCTGTTTGAACACCGCGCTCCAGAACGCGCGCGTGCCTGGCACTTCCGGCTCGCCGTTCGTGTTTGCCTTGAGGTCCGCGACGAGAAGCGCGGGGTCGTATGTGGAGCGCAGGAAGGCGCGGTGCTCGATCGAATGGCCCGCCCCTACCCGCTGGAAGACCGCGTACATGCGTCGGGCGGACTCCACGCGTGTGGCAACGTCGGAGGCCCCGAGATTCAGCGTGACGCGGATCTGTGACGGCGTCAGTGTCGCGATCGCGCCAAAGAAGTACGCGAGCCCCCCGTCGTCTGACTCGACCAGCGCTCGGACGAAATCAGCGGGATCCGTCGGGCTGCGGCCGACGAGCGCGCGCCAGGCCGGTTCGGCGAGCGCTCCACCGGGCAGACTCAGGCCAGCCGGGGACATGCGCAACCCTGGCGCGGCGGCGACGAAACCGGCCGGGTGCCGGGACGCCAGATCCCGCAGGAGGCCCGGTTGTCCCGCGATCCAGGCCCGTGTGCCGTTGTCGAGGGAGAGGAGGCCGTAATAGAGGAGCGCCGAGCCGCGCGACCGCAGGATGGCGCTGACGAGCGTCTCCGGTGTGGCGCGGCCCTCGAACACGGCATCAATCCAGATCCTCGGGGATAGCGGGAGCGGCACCGTGTCCGTGGCCCGCAACCCGGTCAGGTCGGCCGGTCCGTCGAGCACCGCCAGCAGCGACCGCAAGGTGCCGCCGCGCGAGTCGCCTTTCGGGTTGAGCTGCGTGTCGTTCGTCCGGCGGATGAATTCGAGCAGGAACTGGTTTCGGTCGGGAGAGGCGTTTTCGCCGATGGCGGCGAGCTAAGCCTTGATTCCGCCCGGGAGGTGGATC
>JANNHC010000404.1:0-4429 GCA_031404215.1 Acidobacteriota bacterium | reverse complement strand
CGCGGCGCGTCGGAAACGCCTCCCTCCTTCGGGGTCAGGAGATCCTTCGACATCCCACCAAACACCTCCTGCCACCGCATGCCGTCCATGGTAACGATGAGGACGTTCCTGACGGGCCTGAACGGCGTGTCCTGAGGCACCGCGCCCGTGGCCGCCGCGAAGAACGGCAGGACAAGGACGAGGGACCACGGAAAGAAGAGCTTGAAGGGACCCGGCAGGCATCTCATGCGCGCGAATTATATTCCGCGCGGTCGCCGCCACGGGCGTAAAATCTGGACGGCCAAGCCCCGGCCGGCGGTGTCCAAAGGGCGATCGGTTCTCGTTTCAGGAGGTCGTCATGGCCGCGAAGCCCTCCGCATCCAATCCGGCGTCGATTCCATGATCGCGCGGAGGCGACTGCCCGCCTCTCTGTCGTCCGCGCTTCTGGCGGTCGTGGTCGCCCTGGCGGCGGTCCACGCCGATCAGCGTGGGCCCGGAACACCTGCGCCGCCACTCGACCTCGTCGTCTATGGCGGGACCGCTGGTGGAGTAATCACGGCGGTGTCGGCGGCACGAGAAGGGCTGAGAGTGGTGCTCGTCGAGCCGGGCCGCCACCTGGGGGGCATGGTGTCGGGCGGGCTTGGGTGGACCGACTACGGCAGAAAGGAAGTGATTGGCGGCTACTCGCTGGAGTTCTTCGAGCGCGTCGGCGCGAAGTATGGCCGGGCGATCGAATGGCACTTCGAGCCGCACGTCGCCGAGGCGGTCTTCAACGACCTCGTCAAGGAAGCCAAGGTGGAAGTCGTTTTCGGGCAGCGCCTGCGCCAGAAGGGCGGCGTCCGCAAGTCGGGCACCCGTCTGAGCGAGATTGTGATGGAAAGCGGCGAGACCTTCACGGCGCGGCTGTTTGTCGATGCGACATACGAAGGCGATCTGATGGCGCAGGCGGGCGTGTCGTACACGTGGGGCCGCGAAGGCATCAGCGAGTACAACGAATCGCTTGCCGGGGTGCGCGACCGCACGCCGCTCCACCAGTTCCGGGCCGCGGTGTCCCCCACCAACGCATCGGGCAAACGGCTTCCCGAGATCCAGGCGCGGTCAACCGATCCCGTGGGCGCCGCCGACAAGCGTGTGCAGGCATACAACTTCCGGCTCTGCATGACCAGGACCCCGGAGAACCGCGTGTCGTGGCCAAGGCCGAAAGGCTACAGCCCCGCGCGCTACGAGCTCCTCGCGCGCTACCTGCCGGCCTTTGAAAAAGAGTTGGGTCGCCCGCTCGCCATCAACGATGTCATGAAGGCCGACGTCCTCCAGAACGGCAAGACCGACACGAACAACAACGGCGCGTTCTCGACCGATTACATCGGCGGCAGCTACGACTACCCGGAAGGCAGCTATGCGACGCGCGCGCGCATCCGCCAGGCCCACGTCGATTACATACAGGGGTTCATGTATTTCCTCGCGACCGACACCCGGGTGCCGGCGGCGCTCTCGGCTGAGATGAAAGCGTGGGGCCTCTGCCGGGACGAGTTCGCGGACACGAATCACTGGCCGCACCAGTTGTACGTGCGCGAGGCGCGCCGGATGGTCGGCGAGTACGTGATGTCGCAGAAGGACATCCAGACCGACCTGACGAAGCCCGACGCGATCGGCATGGGTTCCTATAACAGCGACTCGCACAACGTACAGCGCCGCCCGACGGAAGACGGACGCGCCGTCGAGAATGAAGGCGACATGCAGGTGCGGGTCACGCCCTACGAGATCCCGTATCGCCTCATGCTGCCGAAACGTGGCGAGGCGACGAACCTGCTCGTGCCGGTCTGCTTCTCGGCGACGCACGTCGCGTACTCGACGCTGCGCATGGAACCGCAATACATGATCCTCGGGCACGCGGCCGGCGTGGCCGCGAAGATGGCGCTCGAGCGGCAACAGGCCGTGCAGGACGTCGACACGAGGGCGCTCGCCGAAAGGCTGAAATCGCAGCGGGCGGTGTTCGGGGGCGCCAAACCGAAGCCGTAGCGGCTGGAAACCAGACTCCCAGGAGGAAGGGAGAAGGAACCCACGCGCCGCATTACGCGATGACGCAGGCCTCCTCGAAGGACAGCCCTGGATTTCGAGGCCACCACCCGCATCGGCTGGCTGTTGGCCGAGGTCGGCGCCATTGGGGCCAGCTCGTACATTTCACAAAAAAACTAGCGGGCCTGCTTCTCGAGTTTGCGCAGCAGGCTGCTGAACTGCGCGGCGTGGAGCAGCGAGAAAAGGCGGGCCTCCTCGCGAGCCGGTGCGATAAGATTCACGCATGACTGTTTTTGCACGATTAGCCGCAATCAGCCTTCTTGCCGCGGCGTTCTCCGGGGCCCCGGCGAAAGTGGCGGGGAAGTGGAACGTCGCCCTGCAGCTCGAATCCATCACGGGACATCCGGTCCTGATCTTGAAACAGGATGGGGAGAAGCTGACCGGCACGTATGAGGGCCGCTACGGTCCATCCGAGCTGAAGGGCACCGTCAAGGAAAAGGAGATTGAGTTCACGGTCGTGGTCCTTGCGGAGGGGACTCGGACCGAGGGCATCTTCGGCGGGACGGTAGACGGCGACACGATGGAAGGGACCGTGTCGTTCGAGGGGGCCGGCGAGGGCACCTGGTCCGCAACCCGGGGCAAGCAGCCGTAGGATGCGATAATCAGAGAAACACGCATTTGTCGTGAGCGCACGGAACTGTAAGGCCGTCCGCGGCGCGGCCGACAATGCGCTCGAAGAAACCTCCGCCGCCGCCGGGCATGCCGATTGCGCCTGGCGCGCTGATGCGGTGCCTCCACCTTCGTGCAGCAGCCCTCGCCCTCGCGCTCGGCGCATCGCCCGCACATGCCGCTGGATTGCTTCAGGAGCCCACGTTGCCCGCGCCCGAAGCCTGGGCGGCGCTCGATCGCGGCGACGCCGACAAGGCCGCGGCGATGTTCCGAGAGGAACTCGACCGCAGTCCCGGGAACGCGGTGCTGCATTACGGCGCCGGCTATGCCGCGTTCACGCTCGGACGCACCGACGCCGCGATCTCGTCGCTCAAGCACGCAATCGAGTGCAATCCGCGATTCGTGCAGGCCATGGTGCTGCTGTCGCAGGTCGCCTATCAGGCCGCCGATCTGGATCTCGCGCTGCGGACGCTCGAGAAGGCCGCCACGCTCGTGCCGCGCGATCGCCGTATCGCGCAGCAACTCGAGCAGTGGCGCGGCGAGGCGGCGCTCCACAACCGGTTCGAGGAACGCTCCACCGTCCGCTTCCGCGTGCTCTTCGAGGGTGCGGCCGAGAAAGCGATCGGCGATCAGGTGGCGGCTGTTCTCGAGTCCGCGTATTGGCGCGTCGGGAAGAGGCTGAACACATACCCGTCAGAGACGCTGACCGTCATCCTGTATACGAACCAGCAATTCCAGGACATCACCCGCGCGCCGGCGTGGGCCGGCGGCGGCTACGACGGGCGCATCCGCCTTCCAGTTGGCGGCGCGCTGCGCTCGCCCCGAACGCTCGAGCGCGTGGTGACCCATGAATTCGTGCACGCCGTGATCCGCAGTGCGGCCCCGACCGGGGCGCCGACGTGGGTGAACGAGGGACTCGCAAGCTACCTGGAGTCCACCGACCGCGCGTGGGTCCGCGATGTGCTCCGCCGGGCCGACGGCCGCATCCCGCTCGAAGATCTGGCCGATGGCTTCGATCGATTCGACGGCTCGACCGCGCTCGTCGCGTACGCCGAGAGCCTCCTCGCCGTCGAGCTGTTGTGCGAACGTCTCGGCGTCAACCTGGGACCGTTTCTGCAGATGCTGGGCAACGGCCACACGGTGGATCAGGCGCTCAGCACCCACAACGTGCAGCCCGATGCGTTCTACGCGGAGTGGCAACGCCGGATCGGGGCAAGGTAGGATTTTTCGCGCAGAGAGCGCCGAGGGACGCTGAGAAAACAGCGGCGGCTTCCCGCTGCCTGAGCATTCCGCCCACCGCGCTGTGCGCGGTTGAGCGCGGATTGAGATCGTAAACACAAGCGCCACTCGTTCTGGAAGGCGTTTGTGTTTACGATTTCAATCCGCGCTCGACACGCCGGCCAACGGCCGGCGTGGGCGGAATACTGACGCATCGGCGTCTCCGCGTACTCTGCGATCTCCGCGCGAGAGTCTTCCTGCGTGCTCCGCGCGGGTTAGACCTGCTTCGGAACAACAAACGGGGCGCGGTAGGCGCGCGTCAGCATCTTGTTCGCCTCCGGGTCGTTGACGACCGTCATCGTCTTGGCGTCCCAGTTCAGCGTGCGCCCAACGCGATAGCTGATGTTGGCCAGGTGCATCAGGTTGCACGACAGCGCGCCTTCCTCGACCTCCGCGGTCAGGTCCTGACGCTTGCGGCTGCGGAGGGCGCCGATGAAGTTCGCCCAGTGCTCGTCCCGCTTGGTCGCCGCCGGTCCAGGCGTCTGGT
>JANNHC010000403.1:0-9990 GCA_031404215.1 Acidobacteriota bacterium | reverse complement strand
CGCCTGAAAAAGACGACGTCAATAGTCGGATCGCGCGCGCGCTCGACGAGGCCCGGATTCCGGTCGTGTTGCTCGACCGCACCGTGGTGCCCTATCCCGGGCGCGGCCACCACGATCTGGTCGGGATCGACAACCGGCGCGCCGGATACATGGTCACCGAGCACCTCTTGACCCTCGGCTCGCGGCGGATCGCGTTCATTGCCCTGCCGAACGCGGCCGCAACGGTTGATGCGCGCGAGGCGGGCTATCGAGAGGCGTTGTATGCCTGGAATGCGCCGGTCGAGCGTTCCCTCGTGCATCGTCTCGATCCGTCGGACCCGGATGCCGTCCGCGCCTTGATGGAAGCGCACGGCCCCGAGGCCTTCGTCTGCGCAAACGATCGCACGGCGTCGCTCCTGATTCCGACCCTGCTGCGGCTCGGTCACTCCGTGCCGGGCCATGTCCGTGTCGTGGGCATCGACGATCTCGAATACGCCAAGCTCCTGCCCGTGCCCTTGACGACGCTGCGGCAGCCGACGCGGCAGCTCGGGGACGCGGCGCTTGCCGCCATGCTCGAACGCATCGCGCGCACCCACCTCCCGACCCGGGAGATCCTCCTCAACTGCGAGCTCATCGTCCGCGAATCCTGCGGCGCTTCCAGGAAAACCGCACAGCGGAACTGAGCCTGCCGCTGCCTTTTTCTGCCTTTCTCCGGTGGGACCTTCGGGGTCCACGTGGTGGGTTACAAACCAAACGCCCAAAACATATGCTGTAGCAGAGCCCGGCGGACCGGGCGGGAGGAGCAGCATGCCCGACTATACGCGCCGGCAGTTCGGACAGGTCATCGCCGTCAGCACGGCCGCGGCGCCGCGCGGACGGCGCGAAGCACCGCAGGCCGCGGCGGGATCCGGATCGCTGACGGATGTGGCCGGCATCAAGGTCGGACATTACACCGACACGCGCCGCCCGACCGGGTGCACGGCCATCCTCTTTGATCCCGCGGCGAGCGCGGGCGTCGATTACAACAGCTCCGCGCCAGGTGAATCACAGGGCGTGCTGCTCCAGCCGGTCAGCCCCGTCGAACGTATTCACGGTCTGTTTCTGACAGGCGGCGGCGTGCTGGCTTTGCCGTCATCGGGAGGCGTCCTGCGTTTCATGGAAGAGCGCAACGTCGGCTTTGACTGGGGCAACCCCGGCCTGCGCATCCCCATCGTCGTTTCCGCCGTGATCGATGATCTGTCGATCGGCGACCCGCGCATTCGTCCCGATGCCGAGGCGGCATATAAAGCGTGCGTGGCGGCCTCCTCCAATCCGGTCGTGGAAGGCAATGTCGGCGCGGGGGCGGGAGCCACTGTCGGCAAGATGCATCGCGGGCGCGGCCTTGGCGGGATGAAAGGCGGTCTCGGAACGGCGAGCATCAGGCTCGGCGATGTGGTGATCGCGGCGCTGGCTGTCGTGAACGCCGCCGGCGATGTGATGGACTGGCGAACCGGGCGGATCGTCGCGGGCGCGCGCCGCGCGGACGGGAGCTTCGCCGACAGCGTGGACGTGATGCGGGGCATCCTCGCCGGCACGCGCGGGAACGCGCCGCTCGATGACCCGGCGCTCGGCAGCACCACGCTGGCCGTCGTCGCCACGAACGTCGCCCTTCAGAAAACGCCGCTCACGAAGATTGCCATGATGGCCAACTGCGGCGCCGCGCGGGCGATCCGTCCGTACCATACGACCGGCGACGGCGATCAATTGTTCGCGATCTCCACGGGTCGCTTGCAGCGTGCCGATGTGCAGTTGACCGTGCTGGGCGCGCTCGCCGCCGACGTCGTCGCGGAAGCCATCGTGCGAGGTGTGAGAGCCGCCCGCGGAATCGAAGGATGGCCGGCGGTCAGGGACCTGTAGGGAATGGCTGATTGCCGAGTGCTGATCGACGATTGAGGGGCGAGGGATGAGGGATTTGGGATGAGGGATTAGAGATTGAGGGATTGAGCGTGCTGACCGTGTTGTGCATCGCGACCTACAGGAAGGGCGACGAGTTCCTCAGGGAGTGCGACCGGCAAGGCTGCCGCGTGCTGCTCCTCACGGACGAAAAGCTCAGGGACGCCGACTGGCCGCGCGAGGCGATCGATGCGTTCTACTTCGTGCGTCGCGACATGCCCGAGGAGGACATCCGTAAAGGCGCGGCCTACCTGGCGCGCACGGAGCGGCTCGATCGCATCGTCGCGCTCGACGATTTCGACGTCGAGACGGGCGCGATGCTGCGGGAATACCTGCATGTGCCGGGCATGGGGGAGACAACAGGGCGCGCGTTTCGCGACAAGCTCGCGATGCGATCGCGCGCGCGTGCCGCGGGCATCCCCTGCCCCGACTTCGTGCACGCGTTGAACGAGGCGGCGGTGAACGAGTGGACGTCCCGGGTACCGGCGCCGTGGGTGCTCAAGCCACGCGCCCAGGCCGCCGCGATTGGGATCCGGAAGATCGGAACCCCGGGTCAGCTGTGGGAGGTCGTCCGGTCGCTCGGCGATGCGCGCGCGGACTATGTGCTCGAACAGTTCGTGCCTGGCGACGTGTTTCACGTGGACTCGCTCGTGTTCAATCGGACCGTGGTATTTGCCGTCGCGAGCGCGTACGGCTCGCCGCCGATGGAGGTTGCCCACGAGGGGGGAATCTTCGTGACGCGCACGCTCCCCGCCACGGACCCGGAGGCCGAGGCGTTGAAGGCTGCGAACGCCCGCGTGCTGGGGACATTCGGCCTGGTGCGGGGTGTCTCGCATACGGAATTCATTCGTGGGCGAGACGGCCGGCTGTACTTTCTCGAGACGTCCGCGCGAGTGGGTGGGGCCTTCATCGTGGACGTGGTCGAAGCGGCCACCGGCGTCAACCTCTGGCGTGAGTGGGCCCGGATCGAAATCGCCGGCGAGCACGGTGCATACGAGGTCCCGGTATCCAGCACACTGTCAGCCGGCATTGTGCTGTCGCTCGCGCGCCAGGAGGAGCCGGACCTGCGCGCGTACGATGAACCGGACATCGTCCGGCGTATCCGCAAGGCGCATCATGCGGGGCTGATCGTCGCGTCGAGGGACGACCGGCGGGTGCAGGCACTTCTCGACTCGTACGTGACGCGCTTTTACCAGGACTTCCACGCGTCGGCTCCCCCGCCCGAGCGAGCGACGGACTGAGAGGAGCGCTCGGGCCGGGAGGTCTCGCGCAAAGACGCAAAGATCTCGCGCAGAGACCGCCACTGAGACACGAAAGCCGAGTCGAGTCCGACTACATCAGAAGCGGAACAGGTAACTCGATTTCACGAAGAACTGGCGCCCGGTGGATGTCGTCGGATTCCGAATCGCCACGAGACCCCCGGCGCCGTCCAGGGCCAGGCTGTCGTATCCGTCGGTGTAGCCTACGTAGAGTGCAGTGCCGGGATGGACCAGGTACGTCAGCAGGACGTCAGTGGAGAAATGCTTGCTGCGGTCGAGTGCGACAAGCGACGGATCGGCGAGCACCGCGTTGTAGTCAAGAATCGCGCGGAGAGACAGCTCGCGCCTGAACTGGTAGTTCACACGTGAACGCACGATGTGGTTGTCGAAGATGGTCCGGCCCGGCCCCGCTCCGGGACGCGAGCCGAGGTGGGAGAAGATGTAGGTCTCGTCGAGCAGGAGGCCGCTCGCGGGCCGGAACGTCAGCGAGATCTGCGTGTTGCGATAATTGGCCAGCGACGGCGCCAGGCCGGCAGCCGGATAGAAATTTGGCCGGGTGCCGTTTACGGCGAACACGCCAACGTCCATCCATCGCAGGTAGCTCGAAGAGAACGACAGGAGGTTTTCGTGCTCGCGGAACTCGATCCCGGCAAACCGCTCCATGCTTTCCGAACGCCGTACGAACACCTCCGTTTGCGCCTTGAAGTCCAGCTCGAATGGAAATCGAATGTCCCAATCCTGCAGTGCCCCTGAATGATCCCATGTGGCTTGCAGGAATGCATTCGGCCCGAATGAATTCAGACGCCCGGACTTCGGGCGCCATCGGTACGTCACAAACTGTGTCGCCTGCCGGATGTCCGTGCGCGGTACGAACCCCAGCGTCGTGCTGAAGTCCTTGCCGACGTCCGTGTAGTCCAGCTGATACGAGAACTGGCGCGAATTGCGGCTGAGGTTCGTGGACAACGCACGGTCTCGCAGGGCAGTGCTGTCGGCCTGGACCGTGTCACTCACCGCTGCCTGTCCCTGCAGGAACCACTGCGGGTTCAACCGCAGACGTGTATCGCCGGACGCGACTCGATTGAACGACGCGCCGAATTCGCGGCTCGTGAACATCCCCCCGACGCTCGAATTCCCAAACTCCCGCCGCGCCCGTGTCACCGCGTTGAACGTGCGGTGGCCGTACAGCGGATCGGTGCTCACGACCGAGCGCCCGGGCGCGCGGTCGTCGATGGCGAGGGCCCCGGCCGCCCACCTCCCAACCTTCCCCGTCAGGCGCGCTCCGAATTGCGGATCACGGATGCGCCGCGAGAAAAACAGAGTGACCGGGGACTGAAAGTACCCGGCGTTCTCCAGGAAGAAGGGGCGCTTTTCTGGAAAGAACACCTCGAACCGCTGGTTGATGGTCACCTGCGGCTCGTCCGACTCAACCTGGCTGAAGTCCGGGTTGACGGTCGCATCGACCGTGACCGCATCCCGAACCACGATTTTCGCATCGACGCCGATGCGGCCATTCCTCTCAGTATCGTAGGCCGCCCGGACGCGATCGAGGAAACGGGCGCCGGTGAACGTGCCGTACGGAATGACCTGCACGTTACGGCCCGGCGAGACATCCTCGAGGCCGCGCAGTTCGGCAAACTGGCTCGAAAAGCTGTTGATGCGCCGGGTCATGCCAGGCCAGAAGTCGTTTTCGCTGTTGACCGGTATGCGGCGCATCAGCGCGATACCCCAGGTTCGCGGACCGCCCGCCGGCGGAAAACGAAGGCTCTTGAACGGGATCGCCATCCACACCACGTAGCCGAAGTCGGTCAGCCGCCCGCGCGTCTGCCAGATGGTGTCGAAGCTGAAGTCGTCATCCTGCCCCTCGGTGACGATGCCGTCGAGCTGGATGCCGAGAGCCGACACCATGAAGGCGTAGGAGCGTTGCTGATCGTTGAAGGTATCGAGAAAGACCCCGACGAGATCGTCGTTGAAGATCGACTCGCGCCGGGACATGCGAGCACGGATGCGCGACGGATTGGCGGTGTGGCAGACGAACACGGCGTACAGGCTGGTGTCGTCGTAGGAAAGGTAGACCTCGGTTTTTTCGGTCGCGGGGAGCAAATCTTGCGGCTCGCGTTGCAGAAACGCGTCCGCGGACACGCCGTCCCGACGCTCGCCGGTCAGGAAATCCTCCAGCCGCGGCGGAACCGCGGCGCGAGTGATCGTGAGGGTCTGGCGTGGCGGCGGCGCCTGATCGGTCGGCCCCGCCAACATGGTCGCAACCAGCACGCCGCTGAGCATCTCGAGCATTTAGCCCGAGGTGGGGGCGTTTGTCCAGAGCGCTACCGGACGGTCAAGCGATCCGTCACCGAGATGACACCGGCGGTTTCACGCGCCAGCTGGACGGCGCGTGTGCGCTCCGCTTCGGAGTGCACCGTTCCCCTCAGCGTCACCACGCCGTCGGCGGTGTCCACATTGATACTCAACGCCTTGACGGTGTCGTCGAGCGCCATCTTCGACTTGATTTTGGCCGTGAGCGCGCCGTTCTCGAGCGCATGTTCGGCCTGGCTGGCCCCGACGGCGACTTTTTCGCCAATCGCGGCGCCGGTCTCCCGTGCCTTGGCGGTGTCAACGACCGGGTCCGTCCCTGTGGTCGCCACTGCTCTATCTGAGCGCGGACCGGCATCCTGATCGCCGAGCCGGTACCCCATGAAAAATGCCGCGGCGGCCGCCACCACAATCAACAGAAGCGCAAAACGCAATAGAGATCCAAACATAAACACCTCCGGATTGGCACAGAACAGGGCTGCAACCCTGCGCGACGAGCGCGCGTGGCCGCAGTCGTCCGCTTCGTGAGAACGCCCATCGGAGTGTGCCAAGCATCCCGCGTGCCGGGTGCCAGGGAACAGGCGGACCCGCATGTCCTGTATGCCGCCGAGTCAGCCAGCCCGGGTGCCTCGCGGACTAGTTGACAGCCACAAGGGAGAATCGACTTCACCGCACCAGCACGGCAGTACCGCAGGGGCAGCGTGGGAAATACGACACGACGTTGAATCAGGATCACCGACCGCCATCGATCCGATCATCGCGCTCCGGTACGAGTGCGCCTGCGCCGACCGAGCGCTGCTGGGAGGCCTGCAGCGCTCGCGCGACTCGTCCGACTCAGTCCTCGTTTTCTTCGCCGCCGACGACTTTGACCCAACCGTACATGTTGTCGTTCACAAAATGGGGCCGCACTCCGCAGATGACGAGATGGCGGCCCTTACCGGTAAACTGGACGGCCTCGGTTCGCTCGAGCAACGGCGTTCGGCTCTGTGGCGGGCCGCCGTGCACCGTGCTCGGATCCAGTCCGGCATACAGGCGATTTACGGTGTCATTGATGAGCGGAACCCCCGGAGGCACTCCTTGCGTGGGCCTCGTCAGTCCCGCATTGATCTGCTCCGGTTTCGTCCCCGGACCATACACGATGATCTGATGAAGACCACTGATGACGAAGTTTACAGTGCCACCGACTTTGACGGTCACTTCATAGGGAATCAGCTTGTGCACGTTTCCCGGCGGTGGTCCCGGCAGCTGCGGGTAGGCGTACCGATCCAGTGAAGGACCGGCTTGCCACGACCCAAAACTGACCGTAGCCGTGGCCAGCGCACCCTTCACCGGGCGCGGATCGTGATCGTGCTGTTCGCCTTCGCGCTCGGTCGCTCCCGGCGCGCTGGGCGTCTTGGCCATGGCTCCCCCTGCCAAGGCCGCGACAGCCGCGACCGACCCGAGACCGACTTTCCCGACGAATTCTCTTCTCTTCATACATGGCCTCGCAATCCACTCCACAATCATGCGCTTCGATGCGCGCGCGGGGTGGCCGGGCATCGTACCATATTCATTCGTGGTGGATACGCCACGCTGTGCTGGCGAGCCGTCCCCGTTTCGCTGCTACAATCAGGATGTGGCACTGGACGAACGCGCCTTCTTCTCGGAAAAACCTGACACCCGGACGGGACGCTATCAATGTCCCAAATGCCGGCGCACGAACGACTACAGCATTCGGTGGGTCCGCCGCTCGAAGAAGGACCGGCTGCCGGCCGGCGCCGATGAGCAGGACCGCGCCAAATTCGCCAAGCTGCGCGATTATCTGCTTCGGCTGGACGACGAGGTCACCTGCAAGACCTGCGGCAAGAAGTTCGAGATTCCATCGCAGCACTCGCTGATGTTCGTGGATCAGCTCGAGGGGCTGCCGAAAGACGACGACCTCGAAGCTGAAATCGCCGCGGCTTCCGATGAGTCCGGGGAGTCCGACGCTCCGGCGGAGACCAAGCCCGCAGTGCCTGCGCGGTTCACACGCCCTTTACGCGGATGGCGAGGCTGAACCAGTCAGCCCGGCTGTCACGAAGGGTGGGTATCCACGGCTGAGCCTGGTCCAGGGGTTGCCGTGCCCGTTTCAAGCGGCAACTTCGCGGCTTCCCAGGCCGCGATCCCGCCGGTAATCTCGCTGACCTCCGTGCACCCATGCCGCTGCAGAAGACTCGAGGCGATGGACGACCGATAGCCGCCCCCGCAATAGACGAGCACCGGGCGATCGGTCGGCACCTCCGACAGCCGGTCGCCGAGATGATTGAGCGGTATGCCGACGCTCCCGCCGATGCGTTTCTGCGCGCGTTCGCCCGGTGTGCGCACGTCGAGTAGGAGCGGGCACCCGTCGCCGCCCCCGGTCGCGGTTCGCTCCGCGGCACGTTGCGCGCTCAGGCGCTCGGTGTGCGTCGTCAGGTCGGGTCGCGACTCCAGGCTCTTCAGACCGTGCTCGAGATAACCCGCCACGTGGTCGAAGCCGATCCGACCGAGCCGCGTCGCCGCCTCGTACTCGTGCCCGGGGTCCGCAATGATCACGATCGGGTTCTCGCGGTTGAGGATCGTGCCCGCCCACGTGGCGAACTGCCCCCCGAGCCCGATGTTGATGCTCGCGGCGAGGTGCGCAGAGGCGAATTCGACCGGATCGCGCACATCCAGAATTTGCGCGCCGGCCGACCGCAGCGCCAACAGGTGATCGAGCGTCATCGGGTTCACTTCGCGCGCAAGCGCTTCGTCCAGCGTCGGCCGTTCCAGGCTGTTGAGCACGGCGTCGTAAGTAAAGTACGGCGGCGCGTCGGGTTGATCGGCCGTGACGAGCTCGACGAACGCCGCCTTGGACATGGGCTGCAGCGCGTAGTTCGAGCGCCGCTGCTCGCCGATGGTCGAGAAGGTCTCCTGACTCAGCGCCTTGCCGCAGAGGGACCCGGCGCCGTGGGCCGGGTAGACGAAGCTCGTGTCCGGCAGCGACAGGAGCTTGGTCTGCAGCGACTCGTACAGCAGTCCACCGAGATCGCTGGCCGACCACCCGAGCGCCACGCGCAGATCCGGACGGCCGACGTCGCCGACAAACAAGGTATCGCCGGTCAGGACCGCGTACGGTTCGGCGGCGCTACGATCGAGGTCGTACACGAGAATGGAAATCGATTCGGCGGTGTGCCCGGGTGTCTCGAGCGCCGTCAGCCGGACCCGGCCGAATTCGACGACGTCCCCGTCGGCGAGCGGCGTGAATCGGTACTCGGCCTTCGCCGCGGCGCCGAGATAGATCCGGGCGCCAGTGCGATCGCGCAACTCGAGGTGGCCGGCGATGAAGTCCGCGTGGAAATGCGTGAGGAAGACGTGCCCGATGCGCATGCCGTGCTCTTCCGCAAACGCGACGTACTGGTCCACGTCTCGCTGCGGATCGACGACGGCGGCGGTATGCGTCGCTTCGTCGCCGACCAGATACGAGGCATGGGCGAGGCAATGCAGATAGAACTGTTTCAGCACCATCTGTTGATCCTAGTTCAGTTGGCACCCGGCTACGTCCAGCGTCAGCGCGCATGACACCGCGGCCTTGACGCAAGGAGCGTAATGCTGAAGGATCACACGTTATGGCTCAACCCAATTCGAATGTCGTCAGCGCTTCTTCCACTGCTCCCAAGCTGCCCGATGGAGTGGTCGATCTCAATTCGCTCGAATCTTCCGCCCCGGTGGACGGATGCAGGGTCTTCACGCACTACAACGGGCCGACCGACGAACTGAGCGGCTTGTGCGCCGGTATGTGCGTGCTCGATCCTGGCTCGAGCCCGCATCCTCCGCATCAGCACCCGGAGGAAGAGTTTCTGATCATCGCCTCCGGCACGGGCGAAATCGAATGCGCGGGAACAACCACCAAGGTGGGACCTGGCGCGGTAATGTACTCCGCCGGCAACACGATCCATGGCATCACCAACACGGGCAAGGTACCGCTGACATTCTACTGGTCGAAGTGGCTAGGGAAGGCCTGATCGATCCTGGTCGATTACTTCGAAGACGAAACCGTTCACCGGCTCCCGGAAGAAAAAGCGCTCGAATGGAGTGGGCCGGAGCGGTTCGATGAGTTCTGCCCCATGTTGATGCAGCCGTCGCTTGAGATTCTCGAACTTCGTCCGCGGGTAAAAGACGGCCACATGCCGGCCGAACTCACTCTCGAACGGCGACACGGCAAAACCCGCTACGTAGAATACGTGCATCTGCTGGCCATGTCCGATGTTCAGCCAGACCGTCTCGCATGGGATATTGTCGGGGATCGGATCGCGCGCATATTCCAGCGTGTTCTCGAGGAAGGAGGCGGTCTTTTCCACCTCGCGCGTCGGCAAGGTCAGATGGGCCAGGCTCATGGTAGATGATCTCCTAAGCGATATCATGCCTCACTGACGGGCACTCGATTCCATGGTCAATCCAATCTCTCGCGTTTTTCACTGCTCGAGGGGCTCCGCCGCCGCACGCTCGCGCTGCGGCGCTCGAGGACTCGCTTTCC
>JANNHC010000402.1:0-4014 GCA_031404215.1 Acidobacteriota bacterium | reverse complement strand
GGGCGGCTCAGCGCGACGATGTTTCCTCTGTTTCTGGCCATGGCCGCGCTGGTTCCGCCTCGCGCCGTGCCGGTGTGTGCGGTCGTGTTTGGAATGGGGCAGGCCCTCTGCACGGTTCTTTTTTTTACCTGGCGGGACCTTTACTAGCTATCGCCCTCAGGAAATCCACACACCCAGACTCCTCGGTTCCCCGCTTCGTCTTACCAGGTAACGTCCGCATTCAGACCGAAGGTCCGCCTGAAGCGGACGATCCATTTGGTGCGGAAGATCCCTATAATTCAATCAGGTAGATGCGGCACCTTCCCCTTCGCCCCGCCGTGGTTCTGTTTTTTTCGCTCTGCGTCTGGACGGCCGTCACCGCGCGGTCGCACGGCCAGCAGGCTCCGGCGGCCCCGCTGGCCTTTCCAGCGAGCGCGTGGCGCGCGATCGCGCACGGCAAGCCCTCGGACGCCGAAAATCTGGCGCAGACGCGTCCGGCAGACGACCCGGCGGCGGTCGCGGTGCTCGGTAATCTGGCGGTCCGGAAAGGGCGCTACAACGACGCGATCACGATGTTGCAACCGGCGGCCAACCGCGCGCCCCTGAGCGACGCCGCGCTCGAGCTCGCGTTCGCGTTGCAGCGAGTCGGGCGAACGGCGGCCGCCTCGGATCTCCTCAACGTGCTCTTCCGCGCATCCGAGGCAGATGCCGCGTCGCTGACGCGCGCCGGGCGCGCGGCCGCGGCGCTCGGACGATCGCGCGAAGCCAACAGCCTCTTCCGAGCCGCTGCCGCGGCCGGGTCGAATCCGACACTCGACACGGCCTGGGGTCAGTTGTTTCTCGAGAAGTACAACCCGTCGGAGGCGGTGAAGTCCTTCCAGCAGGCGCTCGCGCAGGACCCCGAATGGGCGCCGGCCCATGCGGGCCTGGCGCGCACGCTGGCGCAGGACGATCCGCCGGCTGCGGCTGCCGCGGCCACACGCGCGCTTGAAATCGACCCACACCTGGCTGACGCGGAATTGCTGCTTGCGGAACTCGACCTGGACAACACGCGGTGGAGTGACGCGCGCGAGCGAATCGGGCGTATCCTCGCCGAGAACCCGTCACACCTCGAGGCCCGTGCGTTGGCCGCGGCCATCACCTATGTCCGCGGAGACCGTGCGGCCTTCGACGAGGACGTCAAAAAGACGCTCGCGATCAACCCGCTGTACGGAGACATTTACCGCGCGGCTGCGGAGCTTGCGGCCAGAAATTACCGGTTCGACGAAGCCGTGGGCCTCGCGCGCGAGGCGGTCGCGCTCGATCCGTCGAACGCGCGCGCCCTTGCCGAGCTCGGCATGCACTTGATGCGGACAGGCGATGAAGCCCAGGCGAGGCAGGCGCTCGATCGCGCGTTCAAGATAGACCCCTACGACGTCGTCACCTACAACCTGCTGGCGCTGCTCGATACGCTCGACAAGTTCGTCGAGATCCGCGAGGGGGACATCATCCTCAAGCTGGATCCTGATGAAGCACCGGTCCTGCGTGAGTACGCGATGCCGCTCGCCCAGGAAGCCTTGAAGACGCTATCCGCCCGGTATGGCTTCACGCCGAAGGGGCCCATTCTCGTCGAAATCTTTCCGCGGCACGACGACTTTGCCGTGCGTACGGTCGGGTTGCCAGGCATGATTGGCGCGCTCGGCGCGTGTTTCGGCCGCGTCGTGTCGCTCGATTCACCCCACGCCCGCCCGCCCGGGTCGTTTTCGTGGCAGGCCACGCTGTGGCACGAGATGGCGCACGTCATCACGCTGCAGATGTCGAACCAGCGCATTCCACGCTGGCTGACCGAGGGTATCTCAGAGTACGAGGAAACGCGGGCGCGTCCGGAATGGGGGCGCGAAATGGAAATCCCGTTTGCGATGGCGCTCGAGCGCGGAAAGGCGCTGAAGCTCGCTGACTTGAATTCCGGATTCACGCGGCCCGATACGATCGCGCTCGCGTACTTCGAAGCGTCGCTGCTCGTCGATCACATCGTGAAGACCTATGGAGAGGCCAAGCTTCAGGCGCTGGTGCGGTCGTACGGCCAGGGGATGGAAGGGGACGCGGCGGTTGAAAAGACCGTCGGTGTCACGCTCCCGCAGTTGCAGGCGTCGTTCGACACGGCGCTCGACGCGCGGTTTGGCGGCCTCCGCGCGGCGCTTCGAGCGATTCCGGGAACGGTCGGTCCTCCTGGCCCGGGTGAAGGTGCACGGCGTCCCGCGACGCTCGACGTGACGGCCCTTCGCCTGACCGCCGCGGCGCATCCTGGCAACTACGGGGCGCAGCTGGCGCTGGGGCAGGCGCTGGCGGCCGCGGGCGATCGCTCGGCCTTCGAGCCGCTCGAAAGAGCCGCGGCGCTCGTGCCGGCGGCGACCGGCGAGGACAGCCCGCATGCCGTCATGGCGCGGCTGGCCGAGCAACTCGGCGACAGCGCCCGCGCGATGTCGGAGTACCGTGCCGTGCTGGAGCGGGATCACTCGACGATCGATCCTGCGCGCCGGCTCGCGGCGCTCGCCGAAAAGGCCGTGAACCCGCAGGCGCTGCTTCAGGCGTACACCCGGGTTGTCGCGATCGATCCGTTCGATCCGGCCGGCCACAGCGGGCTCGGGCGGCTCGCGCTCACGAACAACCAGCCGGAGACGGCGGTTCGGGAATTCAAGGCGGCGCTGGCGATCGGCCCGGCCGACAAAGCCTCGGCGCATTGCGATCTCGCGGAAGCGTATCTTCTCGCCAACCGGACCGCAGAGGCCAAGGCCCAGGCGCTCGCCGCCCTCGAGATTGCTCCGAGCTTCGACCGCGCGCAGGAGCTGCTGCTCCGATCCATCAAGAGCGCAGGCACCGCCGGGGGCGGCCAATGAAAGGGATCCTTCCCGCAGCGGCCGTGGCCGGCCTGCTGCTGTGGGCAGGATCCGCGTGGCTGACACCTCCGGCAGACGCACAACCCACCGGCACGCCCGACCCGAGGTTCGCGGGACTCCAGTGGACCTTCGCGCGGATTCGCTACACCGCCTGGACCGTGCCGCGCGGCGGCTATCTCAACCAGGAGGACGAGCCGTGGTTCATCGACGCGCCGGCCGCCGAGCAGAACCTGTCCCGGCGCGTAAAGACCGCCACGGCCATTCACGTCAACGACCCGGTCGTGCTGACGCTCGAAGATCCGAATCTGTGGAAGTACCCGTGGATCTACCTCGTCGAGCCCGGGACTCTGCGATTGAAGGAAGCGGAAGTGCCGATCCTCCGCGAATTCCTGCTGCGCGGGGGCACGATCACGTTCGATGATTTTCACGGTCCGATCGAGTGGGCCAATCTCGAGAGCGAATTGCGCCGCGTCTTTCCGGACCGCAAGATCGTCGATCTCCCGGAGGACCATCCGATCTTTCACTGCTTTTACCAGTTCGACTCGTACCCGCAAACGCCCGGGCTCGGTCCGTTCCTGCAGGGGCGCATGTGGGAGAAGGGGGGCTATGCGGCGCGCCTGCGCGCCATCGAGGACGACAACGGCCGCGCCATGGTGCTGATCAACTGGAACGTGGACATGGGGGACGGCTGGGAGTGGTCGAACGCCGCGGATTATCCGGGTTACGTGAAGTACACGGCGCAGGCGTACCGGATGGAGATCAACGAAATCATTTACTCCTTGACGCATTGATGCACAGGACAGCCACGGACATCGCGGCGGTCGCCGAGCGGGTCTCACAAGGGCGCGAGCGGATCCTCGCGGAGATTCGTAAGGTCATCGTCGGGCAGGACGAAGTCATCGACCAGGTGCTCATGGCGCTTTTCACCGGCGGTCACTGCCTGATCACCGGTGTGCCCGGGTTGGCCAAGACGCTGCTGATCAAGACCGTCGCCCAGATTCTCGACCTCTCGTTCAAGCGAATTCAATTCACGCCAGACCTGATGCCCGCCGATATCACGGGCACGGAAGTCCTCGACGAGCAGGACGGGCACCGGTCGCTGCGCTTCGTGAAGGGCCCGATCTTCGCGCAGATTCTGCTCGCCGACGAGATCAACCGG
>JANNHC010000401.1:0-14586 GCA_031404215.1 Acidobacteriota bacterium | reverse complement strand
ACTCATGACCTACTCCTGGACAGGGTCAATTGAGCAATTGCCGTGCCCCGGGTTTCCGCTCGAGCTGAAGCAAAATCAGGCCAAATCGCGCAGAAAACTCAAGTCCCAGTCTCCCACGCAGCCGTCGGTGGACAGTCCCTGTCCTCCACGCAGGACCACCTCAATGAGGGCTACGTATTTCCTTCGCGAGCTCAACGGCAGCCGGCGCAAGGATGGCCGCCCCGATAATCAAGTCGCTCGCACGCACACCGGGATGGACTTTAGGTGGTTGGGCGCGATCGATGTCGCAATTCACGTCGTCCGGGAACGGTTTGACGTCAACGTCTCCCCGCCCCTTGCGTGCATCATGGTCCCTCTGCGCCGCAGGCCCGATCTTCTTCTTTTCGCCGGGCGACTTCTCGCCGACGTCCTTGCCGTACGGCGACGCATGCTCTATCTCGGCGTTCATTTCGGCGCCGATGAGAATGGCGAGGCCGGAGAGATAGAACCATGTCAGCAGCACGATGAATCCGCCGAGTGTGCCGTACGTTTCGTTATAGCTTCCGAAGTACGTGATGTATAGCTTGAGTCCGATTGAAACCAGCACCCACAGGGTCGTCGCGAGAACTGAGCCCGGCGTAATCCAGACCCAGTCCTGCTCGGCGTCGGGCGCGAAATAGTAGACCACCCCGATCGATGTTGCTACCAGGACGAACACTATCGGCCACTGCAGGATCCACCACGTCCATTTGAAGGCGTCGCCCATCTGCAGTGCGCGGGCGAGGTGTTCGGCGACCGTCGGACCGACAAGCACCAGCGCCATGGCGACCAGAATGAACAGCGCCATCCCAAGCGTGAGGGCCACGGCAAGGGTCCGGACTCTCCAGAGCGGCCGGCCTTCGGTGATGTCGTACGCTGCATTGAGCGTGCTGATGATGGACACCATGGCGCCCGAGCTGCTCCAGATCGTCAGGAGAAACGCGAGCGTCAGCACGCCGCCATGGTCGCTTTGCGAAATATCCGCGATCTGATCGGTGACGATCTCGAGCGCATCGGGAGGCGCAAATCGGGACAGTAAAGTGATCACCTGCCCGACGACGTTCTCGATGGGAAAGAAGCTGGCGATGGAGATGAAGGTCAGCAGGGCGGGAAACAGCGCGAAGAAGAAGTAGTACGCCTGCTGCGCTGCCAGGTTCGGGAGGTCGTCAGCCAGGATTTCCTTACCGGTTCGCTTCGCGAGTTCGCCCCAACTCAGCGGTACACGTAGATGCCCTAACATCCGCGTGTCTTTAGCAAGCGTTCTGCCAGGACACTGCCCAGGCTGACAGCCGAGTGACGGCCTCGGGGATATCATGCGGTGGTGGCCGGAATGCGCTCGACGCGCGAGTGGGACGTGATCGTCGTGGGCGCGGGAGTCATCGGCTGCGCGGTGGCACGCGAGCTGGCGAGCAGGGGCTCACGCATCGTGGTATTCGATGCGCGCGAGGCTGGCGCCGGCGCGACGCGGGCGTCGGCCGGTGTGCTGGCCCCGTACATCGAGGCGCCCGGCGAGGGCCCGCTGCACGCGCTCACGGTGAGAAGCCTGGGCCTCTACGACGAGTTCATCGCGAGCGTGGCCCGTGACAACGGTCCCCCCGTCGAGTACCGCCGGTGCGGAACGCTCGAGGTCGCGACCGACGACGCGTCCGCCGCGCGGCTTTCGGCGCTTGGCGAATGGGCACGATCGACCGGCATCGAGGCGGAGTGGGTGGATGGATCGGAGGCGAGGCGTCTTGAGCCGGCGCTGGGCGCAATCCAGGGAGGCTTGCTGGTACCGTCGCACGGCTACGTACGCGCCGGGCAGTTGACGCAGGCGCTGCTCGAGGCCGCTCGCCGTCACGGGGCGGCATTTTTGTCTGGAACTGCGGTCGATGCGATCGTCTGCGACCGCGATCAGGTCATCGCCAGCTGCGGCTCGGAAAAACACCGCGCGCCCTCGATCGTGCTCGCGGCCGGCAGCTGGTCGGGAGCACTGGCTCCCGAGACGGGGGTGAAACCGGTCCGCGGCCAGTTGGTGCAGCTGCGATGGACGGGCCCGCCGATCACCCGCATCCTCTGGAGCGATGCGTGTTACATCGTCCCGTGGATCGATGGAACCGTCCTCGTCGGCGCCACGGTGGAAGACGTCGGATTCGACGAGCGGGTTACGCTCTGCGGCGTACACCAGCTTCTCGCAGCCGCGCGAGCGCTGCTCCCGGCTGCCGGTGAGGCGACCTTTGTCGAAGCGCGTGCGGGCCTTCGGCCCGCCACGCCCACGGGCCTCCCCATCATCGGCCGATCCGCCGAGCATCCATCGCTCGTGTTCGCGACCGGTCATTACCGTAACGGAATCCTGCTGGCGCCGCTGACCGCGCGCCTCGTGGCGGACCTCCTGCTGTAGCTCTAGCGGCTGGTCCGCTGGGCGGCTTCGAACGCGATGACGGCGAGCTGATAATCGAGGCTGGCCTGCAGCTCGTTGTTCCGGGCGACGGCGAGGTCGCGCTGCGCCTGGATCACGAGAAAGCTTGTCGACATTCCCACCTCGAACCGCTTCTGCTCCGCATCGAGCCGCTGTTCCGCGAGATCTCGCCCGAGCTGCGCGGTCTCGATCCGCTGACGGTTTTGCTCGAGACGCAACGCCGCGTCCCGGACTTCGCGTACCGCCGCGAGCTCGACGCTCCGCAGGCGCGCCGTGGCCTGGTCGCGTTCGAGACGGGCCCTGGCGTGATTCGCTTCTTCGGCGCTCTTTCCAATCGGGTAACTCAGCGTGAACCCGAGCGTCCATGTCGGAAAATCGGCGGTCAGGATCTGCCCGAGCACGGTCCCGAACGACGTGTTCTCCGTGCCGACGATCGTGCCGGGAAATCCGCCGGTGCGGATCAGGCGTGAGCCGCCGAGCCCGTTGGTGGCATAGGTGGCCTGCACCCGAAGATCGGGAAGCGTCTGGTTCTTCGAGAGCATCACGTTCGTGTCGCCGATCTGGATCTGCTTGCGCGCCTCAGCGATGTCCGGGCGTTCGGTCAACGCGCGCCGGACCGCCGCGTCCACGTCCGGCGCCGAACCCGCCGGTGGCACCGCGTCGGCGGGCTCGAGCCTGGCCGTCCAGAAATCGGTACGCGCCGGTTCAAAGATCAGCGCCCGCAGCACATCCTCCGCCTGGAGCGCGGCCGTCCGCGCGACGATCAGATTCTCGCGGCGCTGCGCGACCTCGGCACGTGCCGTCACCAGATCGAGCGGCGGAGATTGGCCGACATCGACCCGCGCGCGGTTGGTCCGCTCGAGTTCCGACGCGAGGTCCAGCGATCGCTGCTGCACGCCGACGGCGGCCCTCGCCGACACGAGGGACCAGTACGCGGTCTCTGCATCCGACGACGTGCGCAGCACGCTTTCCTGCAGCCGCAGGTCGGCGATCTCCCGGTTGCGCAAGGTCAGATCGAGCTGTGCGCGCGCCGAATCGGTCTTGAAGTTACGCAGCAACGGTTGCGAAAACACCGCCTCGATGGACGATGTCAGCGACGGCGTGAACGTCGTCAGCGGGTTGGTCGTCGTCGTCCGCGCCGAATTGAAGGACACATCATAGGCGCCTCCCCCCCACGGAAGGAGTTGCCCGAGCGTCGCGCCGCCTGACCAGTATCTCGTCTGCGACGCCGCGTCGCCGGAGAACAAGTTCGTTGACGGCGTGGTCTGGCTGTTGCGCAGAAGCGCGGTTGAGAGCGTCGGCACGAAGGCGCTTCGCGCCGCCGCGACACGTTCGGCGCTGATCGCCGGGTCGAACCGATTCGCCGCCAGCGTGGGATTGTTGGCGATCGCCATGCGGACCACTTCGTCACGAGTCAGCCTGACGACTTCCGCCGCGGGAGGTTGGGCCGGGGACGTCTGCGCCTGCGCCCGGCCGGCGGACACCACCAATCCGGCGACGAGCAGGGTCGCCGTCGCCGCTGCGACCCGGGCGGAGCGGCGCCAGCGCCATAACCGGACCCGGGCCGCGTCGTCAAACAGCGAATACGCCACGGGTGTCGCCACCAGGGTGAGGATCAACACCATCGACTGGCCGCCGATGATGACGAAGCCGATCGCGCGGTTCGTGGCCGAGCCGACACCGCTCGAGAGGACCAGCGGGATCATACCCGCAACGAAGGCGAAGGTCGTCATGAGGATCGGCCGGAGGCGATCGCGGCTGGCCTGAAGGATCGCAGCGTCTCGCTCCATGCCCCGTTCGCGCAACTGGTTGGCATGGTCGATTTGCAGGATCGAGTTCTTCTTCACCACACCGAACAGCACGAGCAGCCCCAGCGCCGAGAAGATATTCAGCGATTGCCGGGTGATGATGATTGACAGCAGCGCGAACGGCAGCGTCAGCGGCAGCGACAGGAGGATCGTGATCGGGTGCAGCCACGACTCGAACTGCGCGGCGAGAATCAGATACATGAAGACCAGCGACAGGCCGAACGCGAGCAGAAAGTTGCTGGCGGCGCGTCCGAGCTCGCGCGATCGTCCCGCGAAGCGCGTGCTGTAGCCGGGGCCCATCTCCAGCGACTCCGCGGCCACGGTCATCGCGGCCATCGCGGGCGTCTGCGACACGCCGGGCAGGAGGCCGGCAAAGACCGTAACCTGGCGCTGGCGGTTCAGCCGGCTGATCTCCGAGGGCGCCGTGCCGGGTGTGAACCGCGCGACATTCTCGAGGGGAACGCTGCCGACGCTCGAGGACGGCACCGTCAGCTGCCCGATCGACTGGGCGGTCCGGCGATCGCCCTCGCCCGCGCGAACGTGCACTTCATACTGTTCACCGGCTTCGTTGTACGTCGTCACCTGATCTCCTCCCACGAGCAGCCGGAGCGCCTCGGCGGCATCGGCGATCTGGACGCCGAGATCCGCCGCTTTCAACCGATCGAGCTTCACCGAGAGCTCGGGCTTCCCGACGTTCAGCGACGTATCCACGTCAACGACCCCGGGCTCCTTTCGAGCCGCATCAGCGACGGCGCCCGCAAACCGTTCGAGCGCCTTCAGGTCGGGCCCGTTTATGGCGAACTGGATTTCCGCGTTCTGGTTTCCACCGCCGCCGATCGTGGCGATGGGACGAACACCCGTTCGCAGATTCGCGGCGCCGGCTTCCGGGACGATACTGGCGCGGACTTCGTTCATCACCTCGAACTGATCGCGCTGCCTGTTCCCGACCGGCGTGAGCCGTACGTAGACCGTCCCGGCATTCTGGGTTCTCGCCGGATCGTCGGCCACGGAGACGAGCGTGTAGGCGACCTCGGGCAGCTGGCGGATCCGCGTCGCCAGCCGGTTCGCCACGATCTCGGTTGCTTCGAGACTCGTGCCCTCCGGGGCGCGCAGGCCGACCTCGAATTCGGACTGGTCGTCGTTCGGGATGAAGTTCTTGTTCGTCATCATGAACAACGGGATGCTGCTGAGCAGCACGAGCACCGCAATGCCCGCGATGACTGCGCGATGCGCGAGCGACCACTGCAGAATCGTGGTGTAGCCCCGATCGAGCGGCCGGAAGAAGCGTGAATCCTTGGAACTGGCCCCGTCGGCAATCTCGTGGCCATCGGCATCCTCGCGCCGCGGGCGCATCTTGATCCACCGCGCCGCGAGCATCGGCGTCAACGTAAAGCTGACGAGCAACGACACGAGAATCGCGAACGACATCGTGAAGCCGAAGCTCGTCATGAAACGGCCGACGATGCCGCCCATGAAGCCGACGGGAACGAAGATCGCAATCAGCGACAGCGTCGTCGCGAGCACGGCAAGGCCGATTTCACGCGTGGCCTCCACGGCGGCCTGCATCGGCGGCCGCCCTTTTTCCTCGACGAACCGGTAGATATTTTCGAGGACGACAATCGCATCGTCGATGACGATGCCGACCGACAAGGTCAGCGCCAGCATCGTCATGGAGTTCAGGGTGAAGCCCTGGTACCAAATCAAACCGAACGTGGCGATGATGGAGGTCGGGATCGCGATGGCGGCGATGATCGTGGACCGCCAATTCCAGAGGAAGATCAGCACGACCGCGGCGGCCAGGACCGAACCCACCACGAGGTGTTCTTCCACGCTGCGAATCGACGCCTTGATGAACTCCGAGAGGTCGCGCACGACGCGGATGTTGTAGCCGGCCGGTACGAGGGGCGCGACATCCGCGAGGCGCTCCTTGACCGATTCCACGACCTGCACCGTGTTGGTGCCGGACTGCCGCCTGACGGTCACGAGGACCGTCGGTTCGCCGTCCAGGCTGGCCGTGGTGGTCGCCTCGGCCATGCCGTCCTCGATGGTGGCGACGTCGCGAAGCATGATCGGGTGCGCGTCACGCTGCCGCACGACGATATCGCCGAACTCCTGCACGGATTCCACGCGCCCGCGCGTGCGCAGCGTGAGCGCCGTGGCGCCCTGTTCGACACGCCCGCCCGGAATTTCCGCGTTCTGCGACTGCAGCGCCCGCGACACATCGGTGACGGTGAGGTTGTAGGCGCGCAGCCGGGCCGCATCGAGCGTGATGTTGATCTGACGCGCGCGTCCGCCCGAGACGACGACCTGGCCGACGCCGTTGACGCTTTCGAGCTGACGGCGGAGTGTCTTGTCGGCGTACTCCGTGATGTCCCGGACGGGCTTGTTCGCCGACACGGCCAACGTCAGCACGGGCGCCGCGTCGGGGTCGAACTTCTCGACCGTCGGCTGCTCGATGGTTTTTGGCAGGCGCGGCAGGACGCGGTTCACGCGATCGCGAACCTCCTGCGCCGCGATATCCGCGTCTTTTTCGAGCAGGAACGACACAATGACCTGCGATACGCCTTCGGATGAGGTCGATCGCAGCTCGTCGATGGCGCTGACCGTGTTCACCGCTTCCTCGATCTTGTCGGTGATCTCGGTTTCTACTTCCTCCGGCGCCGCGCCGGGCAGCCGCGTCGTCACCACAACCGTCGGGAAATCAACCTTCGGAAAACGATCCACACCGAGCGTGGTGAAGGCGAATGCGCCCACGACCGTGAGGGAGAGGATCAGAACGCTCGCGAAAACGGGACGCTTAATGGATATCGCTGCAAGCCACTGCATGGTGAGTCTCTGAAATGAATGCCGACGGATGAAGGATGACGGACGTCAAGAAGGTGGATCAGCGCACGCGGACCTCGGCGCCGTCCGCAAGCCGCCCCTTCGGCACGGTGGCAACCGCGTCGCCTTTCGAGACGCCGCTCGTGATCTCGACCTGCGCGCCCATGGTTTCGCCGACCGTCACGATTCGCTCTTCGACTTTGCCCGCCTTGACCACGTAGACGCGCCTGGTGCCGGCCACTGTTTCGATGGCGGTCGCCGGGACGAGCAGCGCCGGAGCCGACACCGGCTGCTGGATCGACGCCGTGGCGAAGAGGCCCGGCTTCAGCCGCGCGTCCTGATTCGGCATCACCGCCTCGACGGTCAGCGCGCGCTGATCGGCACGAAGCGAGGGGGAGACGTATCGGATCTTTGCCACGAATGTTTCCCCCGGATAGGCGTCGACGGAGATCTTGACGGTCTGGCCAATCTTGACCAGCGAGACCGCCTGCTCAGGCACGCTCAGCTCGACGCGCATCGGATCCACGCGGACGACGGTCGCGACACGCGCGCCGCGGGTGACGTAGTCGCCAATGCTGACGATGCGTTCCGCGACGATCCCCGAAAAGGGTGCGCGAATCGTCGTGTCGGCCTGCGCCTTGCGCGCGAGCGCGATGCGGGCGCGCGCCGCGTCGAGCGAGCGATACGACTGCGCGGCGACGTTCTGCGCCATTTGATACTGCTGCCTCGCCGCGTCCACGTGTGAACGGCGCTGATCGTACTCGCTTTGCGAGACGACCTTTTGGTCCAGCAGCGACGTGATGCGTCCGAACTCCGCCTCGGCCCAGTCAAGGGAGGCCCTGGCGTTCATGACGTCCGGCACGCGTTTCGGATCGAACGGCTGACCCACCGAGAGCCCGAGCCTGGCTTCGATCTGCCCGGCGTTGGCTTCGGCCTCGGCCAACTGGGCCGACGTCTCGGTCGCGGAGATTCGGGCGAGGACCGCCCCTTGCGAGACGCGGGTGCCACGTTCGACGGGCGTGGCAATCACCCGCCCGGGCGCTTCGGCGCTGACTTCCGCCTGCTCGTCCGCGACGAGCGAGCCCGTCACGCGCAGGTATCGATCGACTGGGCGGCTCTCGACGTTCGCGGCGTCGATGGCCAGCGGCTCCGGCTTGGCCTGGGCCTTGACCGTGCTGGTGTCGGCGCCGCAACCCGCCGCCGCGAAGCCCACCGTGGACGCCAGAATCCCGACAAGAACGTTGCGCATATGAACTGTCATCTCCCGCTTCGCCATGAAACAGATATCGATCCGCCTATTCGCAGGGCTCCGAATGAAACGTATGAGGAATGCCCGTTCGCAACCCGGTGAGGGCCGCCTCGAGCGTGTCGCGCGCGAGCGCGTCCGCGTTCTCGGCCGGCGCGAGCCGCTCGCACAGATGCAACACCGCGACGCCATGGATGGACGCCATCAGAATCCGAAAGACCGTGTCCGCCTCGGTTCCAGCCGGGAACAATCCGGCGTCGATGACGCCCTGGATATGCGCCGCGATCCGCCGCCGCATCTCGCGGACGAACCCGAATCGCTGCCAGTCCTGGCTGATGCGCGGCACCGAGCGATCGAGGAACATCAGCGCGAAATATTCGGGGTGCTCCTTGCTGAATTCGTAAAAGCGCCAGAAGCCGGCGCGGATCTCGTCGATCGGATCGGTAGCGGACGGGTCCTCCGGCCGTGCGAAGAGCATCCGGAACCCTTCCTCGGCGAGCGCGAGAAAGATGTCGTCTTTGCTGGCGAAGTAGCCGTAGATGGCGGCGGGGCTGTATTCGATCTTCTCCGCGATCTTTCTGATCGAGACGTTCTGGTAACCCTCGGCAACGAACAGGTCGCGCGCCGCGTCTAGAATGGCCCGGGCGACTGCCTCCCGCTCCCGCTCCTGCCGTTCCTTGACTCCCAACCGGACCCCTTTCACACCATCCCCGACAACTCACTGAACACTGTTCAGTAGTCTAACATCGTTAGACGCGTAATGGAGCCCATCGGTTCCACCGAGCCGGCGGTATGCTCTGCCATGGCCAAAATCTCTCGGGAAGACGCGCGCGCGCGAGTGCAGAAACTGCCGGGCTGGGATCTCGAAGGGAACGCGATCACGCGTCAATTCACGTTTGCGGGTTTCCCGGACGCTGTTTCCTTCGTGGTCCGCCTGGGCTTTGCGGCCGAAGCGGCCGATCACCATCCGGACTTTCTGGTCAATTTCAAGCGTGTCACCGTGACCTACACGACCCACAGCGACGGCGGCCTGACGGACAAGGATTTTGACGGCGCGGCCACCGCCGCAGCGCTCGCGACTGCAATCGGGGCGAAGTAGACACAGGGGGCGGAGAAGGACGAGAGACAAGGCAGCCAAGGCCGTGCAACTCAAGAACACTTACGGCGCACGCGAGGTGGCAGCGCTGACGGGACTGTCGGCGCGGCAGCTGCAATGGTGGGATTCGTGCCGGCTGTTTGCGTCGGCCGTCGCATCGAAACGGACCGCGGCGGGCGGCTTCACAGAGCGGCGCTACACCCCGGTGGATCTGCTCGAGCTGATGGTGCTCGCCGACTTACGGCGGCAGGGCCTCTCGGTTGGCCGTATTCGCCTGCTCCTCGGCACGTTGCGCCACAAATTCGGCATCCGCCTGTTCGAGGCGATCGGCGGCGCCGGCGCGATCACGCTGCTCACCGACGGTCAGGAGATCTTCGCGCGGACCGCCGGCGGCGAATTCATCAACGTTCTCCGCGCGCCTGATCAACCGATGTTGGTTGTGGGTGATCTCCCGCTGCTGAAGGAACTGACCGCGAGAACGAAACCGTCGAGGAAAAAGAAAAAGGTGGGCCGGGTGAATCGCGAACGCGCGAAGCCCCGGGTATGACGGTCAGCCGATCGGAAAGATCTTGTCGAGACCGTCGGCCGGTCGTGGAATGACGTGGACGCCGATCAGCTCGCCAACCCGTCGCGCCGCGGCCGCACCGGCGTCGGTGGCCGCCTTCACTGACGCGACGTCTCCGCGCACGATCGCCGTCACGAGGCCGGCATCGACCTTCTGCCACCCCACGAAGACGACATTGGCCGCCTTGACCATCGCGTCGGCGGCCTCGATCATGCCCACCAGTCCTCGCGTTTCCACGAGGCCGAGCGCTTCACCGGGTAGTTCAGTCGCCATGTGTATCAGCGCAAGTCTACTACGCAATACATCCGCGTGCCGACACGTCCATCTGCTCGATCACCTCACCGCCCTCGACCAGCCAGACGTAGTCCATCAGGTTGGACACGACGCACGAATGATTGGGGACGACGCGTACGAGATCCCCGGGCGCGAGACGGGACGGCTGTAACGAGCGCACGGTTGCGTGCTCTTCAGACAGTCGCTCGATGATCAGGGAGTTATCTGGTTCCGTGGCGTCGATCGACGCCATCACGGCGCCGTAGCCGGCCGGGTTGCCGCCTCGCGCGAGGTCGGTTGTCAGCGTCTTGCTGCCGCAATCCAGAATCAGGCGGTCCGGCGCATGGGTCGTGACCACCCGCGCGAGCACCGTGAGCGCGCAGTCATTCCACGACGCGGCGCCGAGCGCGACCTGCGTTCGATCGTAGTAGATATAGTTTCCCGGCCGCAGTTCGGTGACGCCCGGCTCACCGGCGCTGAACCTGGCCGTGGGCGTCGCGCCCACGCTGATTTCGTCCACCGCCACCCCCAGGTTGCGCACACCCGCGGCAAGTCGCGTGAGGGTCTGCGCCTCCGCGTGGGCCAGGGCGGCCGCCTCCTCTTCAGATGTCGCGCCGTAGGCATGTCCCGCATGGCTCAACAGTCCGCGAAAGCGGATCCCCGGCATGGCAGCGACGCGCGCGACGAATTCAGCCGCGCCATGCGCGCCGGGATCGATGCCGCACCGGTGAAGCCCGACATCGACCTTCACGAGCACGTCCACCTCACGCCCCGCCGCGTGCATCGCCTCCGACCACCCCCGTGCGACGTCCGCATGATCGACGATGAACGAGATCCGGACGCGGTCAAGGAGGGCAAGAACGCGCGATGCGTTGACGGGATTCAGCGGATACGGCAGGCGGATGTCTTCGACGCCCGCGTCGGCGAAAATCTCGGCTTCTCCGAGCTTCGCGCAGCAGATACCCACGGCCCCCCGCGCAATCTGAAGCCGCGCGAGGTCAATGCTCTTGTGGGTTTTGGCGTGAGGCCGCAGGCGCAGGTTCCGCGCATCCGCCGCGGTCTGCATGCGCTCGATATTGCGCTCGACACGCGACCGGTCAACGAGCACGCAAGGGGTCGGCAGATCTTCAACTCGCACGGGGGGAGAGTATCTTTCAAAGTTCCAAAGTTCCAATGTCCAAAGTATTGGAACTTTGGAACTTTCTACAGGAAACCCAGGGTGGAGTTCGCCGCGAATCCCGGGAACACGGGGCGCGTATCGGTCAGGCCGAGGTGGCCGCGAACGACCTCCGAGAACACCGCGCGGAAATCCGTGGTGACCGATAAGTCGCGCCCTTCGTACCGCTGTTCCGGGGCAAGACCGGGCCAGCGGCCGTACACCTTGCCGCCGCGCACCGCCCCCCCGATAATCATCATCGCGTTTCCGTGACCGTGATCGGTCCCGCGATTGCCGTTTTCGACAACGGCCCGGCCGAATTCGGACATCGTCAGAACGACGACGTCCTGCATGCGATCGCCAAGATCCCGGACGAGCGCGGCGATGCCGCGCGCGAGATCGTCGAGCCGGGTGGCGAGCTGACCGACCGCGGCACCTTCGTTCACGTGGTGGTCCCAGTTGCCCGATTCCGCGAACGCCACTTCCAGCCCGACATCCGCTTTCACCAGCTGCGCGATCTGACGGAGCGCCTCTCCGAAAGCGGAGCGCGGATACGCCGCGCCGTTTGCCGGGGTGTACTGCGCGAGGTTCGCGGCCTTCAGCTGCCTCACGGCATCGAACGCTTCCCGGCCCGTGGCGTGCAGCACGCTGTCCGCCGCGGCGGCGTACTCCGACTCGAACGACGACTGCACCATGTCGCCGGCCGCGCCGGCGCGTATGCCGAACTGGCTGATCTGCCCGATTGCGAGCGCCGGCTCGAGGCCCTGGAGCGCGCGAGGCAGTTGCGGTGCCAGCGCGACCGCGCGGAACGGGGTGGCGGCCTGGTGCTCTCGCGCGTGCAGATACCGATTCAACCACCCGTCTTCCGTGCTCTTCACGCCGGGCGTGGCGGTTTCCATGTAGTCCTGCGCGTCGAAATGGGATCGCGTGCCGTCAGGTGAGCCGCATGCGTGCACGATCGCCATCCGGCGGGCATCGAACAGCGGCTTGAGCGGCGCGAGGCGCGGGTGCAGCCCGAAAAATCCGTCAAGATCGAGCGCCGCGTCCGTCGAGCTTCCCGGCCGTGCGATGGCGAGTGTCGGCCGGGCCGCGTAATACGCGCGCTCGCCAAACGGCACGATCATGTTGAGCCCGTCAACCGCGCCGCGCTGGAAAATCGTAATCAGCACCCGGCGGCGAGCGTCCGACGCCGCGACCGTGCGCGCCAGGAACTGCGGAGCAAAGCCCAGGCTGACGAGCGCAAGCCCTCCGTTTTTCAGGAAGATGCGTCTGGAAATCAATGGCGTCCTACCTTCTCTGGAACTCCGGGGAGCCGAGCAGCAACGCCACGGCCTGCGCCGGCGTGCCGGCCTTCGCGACGGTCGTGCGGGTGGACGACGAGAGATCGCCGGCAAAGACCTGGTCGACAATGGCGTCGCGCGCGGCGTCGAGATTCCCTCCGCTCGTCGCAACAGCGGTCCTGGGCGCCGAAGCGGACCCAGGCGCATCCGCGAAGGCGGCGCGCACGCCGCGCAAGCGCCCGTCGGTCAACGCGACGGCGAAGTTCATCCGGTTCAGCAGCGCGCCCGTATTGACCCACGCCTCCGCCCGGTCCGCGTACCCGGTTGGCGGCTGGCACTGGTACGGCGGCATGCCGAGCTCTCGCAGGGCGATAACGAGCGGCATGGCATTGACCGTGTCAGCGGACGTGGCCCGGAGCGCCGCCGCGACGTATTCGAACGGAGTTCTGACCTTCGCGCGATATGCCACGGGAGCAAAGAATTCCGGTGACGTCACGATCGTGTGCACGACCTCGCGAATGTCACCATTCGTCTCGCGAAAACGTGCCGCCGCGCGATCGACGAGCGAGGCCGGCGGGTGATCGGATACGAACCGGCGCGCGAGCTTGGTCACGACGAAGCGGGCCGTGGACGGATGCGACGCCAGGATGTCGAGGACCTGTTCCGCATCGCGCCTGCCGCCGCCGGCCTTGATCCGATGCCCCAGCACACGCTTCTCCCCGTCGTCGTGCATCCGAGCCTCGAACTGGAATCCACCGCCCTGGCGCGGGTTTGCAACCGTCCAGCCGGTGAAGGCCCGCGCGACTTCCTGCACGTCCTTCTGCGTGTATCCGCCGTCCACGCCAAGCGTGTGTAGTTCCATGAGTTCGCGTGCGTAGTTCTCGTTCAAGCCGCGCGGGCGGCGATTCTGCGCGGCGGGCGGGAGGTCGGCCATCGTGCGGCGCGCGGGTGGAGGTTGGATGCGGCCGCGCCGGCCAGACCCAGGAAACAGCCCCGCCCCGCGCCGTGCGCGGTCCTTGATTCCTGCGTTTGTCGTCGCGCCTTCCGGCGTGGCGCTCTGCCAGTTATCCAGGTAGAAGAGCATCGCAGGGCTTTGAGCGGTGGCACCGAGGAGCGTGCGAAAGTGTCCGAGCACGTTCGGACGGATCGTGTCGCGCTCGTACTCGGTGAGGTAAGCCCGCGTTTGCCCCTTGCCGGCAGAGACATTGAAATGGTTGAACCAGAAATCCACCATGACTTCGTGGAGTTGGCGCTCGCTGTAGGCCGCGCGAAGAATTTTCTGCTGCGCCAGCTCGGTCAGCACGCGGCGCTCCGCCTGCATCAGCTCCACCTGTTCCGGCGATCGCATTTCGCGCTTGCCGGTCGCGACGTCCGTGTCCTGCGAACCCGCTCGCTGTTGCGCGCGGCGGCGTTCCATCTGCGCTGGAACGAAATAGTCCTCCGCAAGCTCGCGACTGCTCTTCGACAGTGTCTCGAAGCCCGACAGCCGCGCCGCCATGGCGGCGTCCGGCAGGCCCTCGGGCCGAAGCTGTTGTTCGATGTATGTGTTGAGACCCACGCGGCGGACGCGCGCGATATCACCAGGCGCCGCGCCGTATCCGAGCCGGTTCAATACGTGAACGATGGTCTGGTCGTCTGGATGGGCAGGGACGGCCGATGCGCCGGCATCGGCGATGAGGCGCACCCCCGCGGCTCCGGTCCAGCCGCAAATGCCCGCCAGGCCAAGCAGAGCGGTCGCGAACGCCACGCGAGCAAAGTTGTGAACCTTCATCATGACCCCTGCCCTGTTTAGACAGGCGGGCGGGGCCGGCGGTAAAATTGTCGCCTAGACTCGACACTAGCGTGGGGGGCGCTCGCGCAAGACGGCGGCGGCCCGCCGCAGCGCGGCAGACACGCGTAGCGCCTGGGCCGTGATGGCGGGTG